>JAYEMC010000001.1:0-7253 GCA_034717935.1 Pseudomonadota bacterium
ACCGATGCTAATCGCACAATCTGCAATATTAAAAGCGGGCCAATGGCAATTCTGCCAGTAGAAATCGAGAAAATCAACTACTTTATGAAAACGCCAACGGTCAATCATATTGCCAAATGCCCCGCCCACTACCAAGGCTAACCCAAAACGCGCGACAAAATGCAAACTCTTTTCGTAAAAATAGTAGAAGATGACCAAACCAACAGTCACCCCGGAGAGAGCAAGGAGCAGGTAGGCTTTTATTGAACTCTCAATCCCACTGAAAACCCCGAAAGCAACACCTGAGTTCATAACCAGAGTCAACGAAAAAAAGCCGTCGATGATTTTCTTGGGGTAAACCGGTGAAAGGTGCTGAAGAGCCAGGGCCTTGGTCCACAGATCGATAACAAGCACCAGTACGACAATAGATACTAATAAAAATAGTTTTTGTTTCGAAGTATCTCCCTGAAAAAAAGAAAGGCGTTTCTCCCGCAGAGGCGCAGAGGCGCAGAGACTATTTTTCGAGTTGGTTGACACAGCGGACAATCCCATTTTTAAGCAGTCTTTCGTTAAAATTGAGCAAATATCCAAGCTTGCAACCGGTAAGTTTCAAATAGGTCTGAAGTTGCTTAATGTTGAGTGCAATTTTACAGTTCAAGTTCACCAATTCCACAAACCTTCATAAAGTGTTTTTGCAGTCCTATTTTCAAAGGAGTGTTAGCGTGAACCGGAACGGAAATGCGTGCAGGGTTGCCAACTTTGACATATATGTGATGGCTCCCGTTAATACGAGACAATTTCCACCCCTTAGATTCCAAAATACGGCAAAAACGCTTTCCACTAACGGCTTTCAAATTGCTATCTCCATCACTTTGTCATTTTCTGAGATAACAATATTTTGCACATCAACGGATAGACAACCTTCGACAGCATCATAAATATTACTCAGTAACTCATCAAAAGAGTCACCTTGAGTAGCACACCCCGGAATGGAGGGCACTTCCGCCCAATAGCCGCCTTCAACAGATTCATGTATTACTACCTTTATTTTCATGATTTTCACTCCTCCGTTAAATACACAACATTCTCGGTCATACTTTTCTCTGCGTCTCTGCGCCTCTGCGGGAAAACGCCTTTGACTTTGATTTACTTTTTCAAAACCGCCCGCGCCTTCAAACGAAGCGCCTGGAGACGAATAAAACCTTCCGCATCATACTGATCATAGACGATATCTTCTTCAAAAGTAGCCATTTCCGGTTGGTAAAGTGAGACCTCGGACTTACGTCCAACCACCATGCAACTTCCTTTATAGAGTTTAAGTCTTACCGTACCGCTGACATTCTCTTGAGTTTTATCAACCAACGCCTGCAGAGCTTCGCGTTCCGGAGCAAACCAGAAACCGTTATAAACCATGCGGGCATATTCCGGAATCAACGAGTCACGAAGATGCATAGCATCACGATCCATAGTCAGGGATTCAACTGCCCGCCGACCGTGATAAAGAATAGTACCGCCCGGAGTTTCATAAACGCCGCGCGATTTCATGCCGACAAAACGGTTTTCAACCATATCAACCCGACCAATACCATTTTCTCCGCCAAGTTCGTTGAGCCTGGTCAAAAGCGCGGCCGGGCCCAATTTAACCCCGTCAACGGCTACCGGATCACCCTTAACAAACTCAATTTCGCAATAGGTTACCTTGTCAGGAGCTTTTTCCGGAGAAACAGAAAGCTGAAACATATCCTCATCAGGTTCATACCAAGGGTCTTCCAAGACCCCGCCTTCAAAACTGATATGGAGAAGATTACGGTCGGAACTATAAGGTTTATCCTTAGAGACCGGAATCGGAATATTATGTTTCTTGGCATAATCAATCAGTTTCTCACGCGAATTCAGCCCCCAATCACTCCGCCAGGGGGCGATCACATTGATCTTGGGCTCCAATCCATAGAAGGTCAATTCAAAGCGAACCTGATCGTTGCCCTTTCCGGTAGCTCCATGGGCCACCGCATCGGCCCCTTCAAGACGAGCTATCTCAATCTGGCGTTTGGCAATCAGAGGACGAGCGATAGAGGTTCCCAAAAGGTAAACCCCTTCATATATTGCATTAGCCCGAAACATGGGAAAGACGAAATCACGCACAAACTCTTCACGCAGATCGTCGACATAGACTTTTGCGGCTCCGGTCGCCAGAGCTTTCTCTTTAATTCCGTCAAGTTCCCGCCCCAATCCGACATCTGCGGCAAAGGCAATCACCTCACAGTTATACTCCTCTTTCAACCAGGTCAAAATAACCGACGTATCAAGACCACCCGAATAAGCGAGAACAATTTTTTTGATGTCACTCATGATTTATGCCTCTTATCAAAGTTAACAACTTGATGCATTCATAAAAAGATACGCGATGGCTAAGTAAAAATTTCGATAGACAAGATGTTGTGATTTTCCAGGCGCGAGACCATACAAATAGTATGTCGAGTGTCTGGAAAATCACAACAACGCAGGATATCGGAACTTTTTACGCCCCACAGGAAGTGCCCTTGGGGTGCAACGCCATCAACATGACCAGCAAAGCTTTCTGCACATGAAGACGATTTTCAGCTTGCGTAAAAATCAGATCCTGATAACGCTCAAAAACCGAAGCTGTTATCTCTTCGCCGCGATGAGCCGGCAGACAGTGGAGAACCAACGGATCTTGATCTGCGCTCTGGAGAAGCTTATCATTTATTTGATAGTCAGTAAAAACCCGACGCCGCTCCACCGCTTCATCTTCCTGGCCCATGCTGGCCCAGACATCGGTATTTAAAATTTTAGCCCCTTGTACTGCCGCCGCAGGATCCTGGACAACAGCAACCCTGCCAACATTATCCGCGTGCTTTACCCGCTCAAACAGAGCTGTATCGGGTTCATAACCAGGCGGGCAGGCAATCCTTAGATCAAGACCAAAACGTAAAGCAGCATTAATCCAGGAGTTGGCCATATTATTACCATCTCCGATATAAGCAACCTTGAGTCCGGAAAGATCCGATAGAGCTAATCCAAGATGCTCCTTAATCGTAAAAATATCGGCAAGAACCTGGCAAGGATGAAGAAAATCGGTAAGTCCGTTGATAACCGGAACCGTGGCATGCCGGGCCAGGATTTCAACCTCACTATGTTCAAAGGTACGGATCATAATGCCATCAACATAACGGGAGAGAACCCGTGCCGTATCTTCGAGCGGTTCGCCACGCCCAACCTGAGTATGGGCCGAACTCATAAAAACCGCCTGTCCACCGAGTTGAAACATACCGACCTCAAAAGAGACCCGGGTTCTAGTTGACGATTTCTTGAAAATCATGGCCAGGCTTTTACCCGCCAAGATTCGAGAAAATTTCTCCGGTGCGGCTTTTAGCTCTACGGCCAGGGTCAAAAGTGATTCCAACTCATCACGCGACCACTGGGCAAGATCAAGAAAGTCTTTTTTCATATTCATTTTATTTACTTCTATTCTAGTAAGGACCTGTAACGAAATAAACTTTACATCTTACTTGTCTTTTTGCCCATACTCTGCGTTACACAAATAGTTACATAGTCTTGCTATGCTCCTATTTGTGTGCCTTGATTATGAACAAAAATCCTGCGTAATATTGTAAGGTTTATTTCATGACAAGTCCTAAGCACTGAATACTTTGGTTAAAATCCGTAGTAGAATTTCAATTTCCGCCTCTTCAATAATTAACGGCGGCGTCAGCCGCAAGGTATTATCACCGGCCGAGCCGACGAGCAAGCGCTGTTCAAGGCAAGTGCTGACCACCTCGCCTACCGGAATCTTTAAGTCGACCCCTATCATGAGGCCAAGGCCTCTAATCTCGCCAATGATTTCCGGGAATTTTTGCTTGAGCTGGTTCAATCCGGCAAGGAGAAAAGCTCCGTTCTTAACGGTCTTTTCAACAATTTTCTCATCACGCACGGCTTCAATGGTGGCATAAGCCGCAGCTGAAGCCAGGGGATTTCCGCCAAAAGTCGAGCCATGCGTGCCGGGACCAAAATAGCTCATAACCCGGCCGCTTGCCAACATTGCACCGATGGGAAAACCGTTACCCAGAGCCTTGGCGGTGGTCATGATATCGGGAACGATATTACTATGTTGATGGGCAAAAAAGGCCCCGGTACGACCAATACCGGTTTGCACTTCATCTAAAATGAGCAAAATGCCCCGCTCATCGCAAAGGGCTCGCAAACGGGAAAGGTAATCAGGTGCCGGCAAAATCACGCCACCCTCTCCCTGAACCGGCTCAACCAGCACAGCACAAGTTTTTTCCGTGATGGCTGCGGCCACCGCCTCAACATCGTTGAACGGAACGTAGTCAAAACCGTCGAGCAAAGGCTGATAGCCGGTCTGCACCTTTTTCTGACCGGTCGCCGTGATCGTGGCCATGGTACGACCATGAAAAGAGCGATGCATCGTAATAATGCGCTTGGCACCTTCACCAAAGACCTCATGTCCATAACGCCGGGCCAGTTTAATCGCAGCCTCATTGGCCTCAGCTCCGGAATTACAGAAAAAAACCTTCTCGGCAAAAGTAAGCTTACATAACAGCTCGGCCAAACGAGACTGAAACTCAATATGATAGAGATTGGAGACATGCATCAGCCGGGTCGCCTGCTCGACAATCGCAGCCCCTACCCGAGGATGACAATGACCCAGATTACAGACCGCAATTCCGGCCAGACAATCGAGGTATTCATGCCCTTCGGCATCCCAAACCTTAACCCCCTCCCCTCTGACCAAAGCCACAGGAAAGCGCTTATAAGTCGGTGCCACATAGTTATCAGTTAAAGCAAAAATTTCTTTACTGTTCATAATTTATGTCAACCCGGGGATTTTGAGGCCGCCGGTCAGTTTACTCATCTCATCGGTCATCATCGCCTGAGATTCCCGCAACGCCTGATTAATGGCAGCCAGAACCAGATCCTGCAACATCTCGATATCTTCAGGATCGACAACTTCGGGCTCCATCACAATCGAAAGAATCTCCTGCTTGCCGTTGGCAACCACTTTGACCATGCCGCCGCCGGCGGCAGCCTCAATCGTGCGTTGACCAACCTCTTCCTGCATTTTAGCCATCCGCGCCTGCATCTGCTGCGCCTGCTTCATTAAATTTCCCATACCTTTAGCCATTATCGTACTCTCCTCACCCGGTATAGCCGGAATCAAAAGGTTATTTAACTTCGTGGTTTTATTTCGGTCACCCGGCCACCGAAACGGTCACTGATAAAACGAACTGAAGGATTATTAAAAATCTCCTCTTTGCTGGGCAAAGGGCGGCGTTTTCCAGCGCCGGTAGCGGTGTTGCCGCTGCGCTCAATCTTCCGCGCCCCGGAAGTTGCCGAGGGGGTCTGAAATTTTAGCTCCGAGAAGTCATTTCTACCCTGAAATTCGGCCCAAAGTGATAAAACTTCCTGTTTGACACTCTCCAGATCAAGCAGAGCCAGAGCGTGCGGCGCAACCTCCAATAAAAGTATACCGGCAGCGGACGGCTGTAATCGGGAACGCTGCAACATCGCCCCTAAGCGAGCATCTTTATTTGCCAGACGTTCAAGAAAAGCTCCCCACTGTACCTTGGCGGGATCGCTGAAATCATCCGGCGGCGGCGCTTGCGGCGGCATCTCCGAAACCCCGTAATTTTCGGTTTGTGATCTCTCTTCAACAACCGCAGGCTTAACCGAAGACGCGACTGGTGTTTTAGGAAGAGAATCGGAAGAAGATAAAGGTTTGGGCACAGATCGGGGCTCGGAAGCCACCGGTGATGGTGACGATCGAGCGGCAACAGCAAATTCTTGCCGCTCCTTTGCAACCGGTGGAGGGGCCGGAGGCCGGTTTTGCGTTTGCGAACGCGTTGCCGCAGGCGCCGGTGTTGCCGGTTTACTGACGGCCGCGGCCTGATTCCCGGAAAAAGCGGCTTTCGGGGAAACGGTTGCGGGAGAAGTTGTTACAGGCGCATCCTTTAAATGACGATCAATACGCCCCAACAACTCTTCTACCGGCAAAAGGTCACGGGCCATGCCCAATTCGATCAGGGCCATCTCCAGTGCCAGTCGCGGGGTCTGCGAAATCTTGATTTGCGAATAGTGCCCCTGCCAGAGATCAAAAAGTTGCTGCCAATAAGGCAGCGTGTTGCCGCCGACCAAAGGTTCAAGCCGCCCAATCTCATCAGGACTGATAGTGAGTAGTCCTTTAAGATCGGCGGAAAGCTTTAAAAAGAGGGCGTCACGGAGATAAAAAAGAAACTCCTCACTAAACTTTTTGAGATCGACTCCGGCTTGTTCAAGGTCATTAACCAGGCTGACGGCGGCACTCAAATCTCCACTCACTATTTTGCCCAGGAGGGCAAAACTGTGACGCGCCTCAATCAAACCCAAAGCGCTGCGCAGATCTTCGATCGCAATAACTTCGCCGGCATAGGAACGCGCCTGATCAAGCAAACTCAAGGCGTCCCGCATACTGCCCTGGGCCTCACGGGCTAACAACTCGGTTGCCCCGGGGCCAAAAGTCAAATTTTCACGCTCACCGATTTCAATCAGGGCAGCAGCGATCGTGGCTCCGGTCAAACGACCAAAATCAAAACGCTGGCAACGCGAGAGGATGGTCATCGGCACTTTGTGCACATCGGTCGTCGCCATGATAAACTTGACATGATCCGGCGGTTCTTCCAAAGTTTTCAAAAGAGCGTTAAAGGCCTCGGTCGTCAACATGTGAACTTCGTCGATAATATAAATCTTGTAAGGTGAACTCTGCGGCAGGTAGGTAACGTTCTCGCGCAACAGACGGATTTCACCAACCCCGCGGTTGGAGGCACCATCAATCTCGATAACATCGGCGGCGGAGCCTGCAGTAACCGAAAGACAGTTTTCGCAGCGGTTACAAGGCTCTTGGGCCGGCCCGTTGACACAGTTTAAAGCTTTGGCGAGAACCCGCGCGGCGGAGGTTTTACCGACCCCGCGTGAACCGGTAAAGATAAAAGCATGACCAACCCGATCCAGGCGAATCGCGTTCTGCAGGGTTCTGGCGATATGCTCCAACCCTGCCAATTCGGCAAAAAGCTGCGGCCGCCACTTCCGGGCCAGAACCTGATATGCCTCCGCCATAACTCCTCTAACTTACAAAAACATTTATCCCCATGAGAGATAACCAGGCTACCCTGCGGCACACGGAGAGCGGTGCTGCCGCTGCTTCCTTCCGGATCTGACGGGGTTCACGCCGTCGCCGTTGCACAGGACCTGGTTATCAC
>JAYEMC010000002.1:0-7226 GCA_034717935.1 Pseudomonadota bacterium
TCCGAGAATAGGATTTTTTTCTCAGATCAAGGCATTTTTTGACAATAAGCACAGACATACACCTAGTATTTCGAGCATTATTTTCAAAAAATAACGCTGAGCTGGGGAAAAAAGACATTCTCGGACAACCTCCCAGGAGGCTGTAATCTTGTTTACGAGTACTATTGTATGAGTTATGTAGCAGCACCCGTTATTTTACCGCAAATTGAAGAGTTGAGCCAGTTGGTTGCTGACCGTATCGGACTCGATTTTCCCCGGCGTAAATGGGATATGCTGCAAAGGGTTGTAGATGAGTTGTCAGTGGAGCTCAATTTTTCTGATCCGAGGCCTTTGCTTGAAGAGTTGCTTAACTCGCCTTTGAGTGAAGATCGTCTTAATCAGTTGATTGTGCGGTTGACGGTTGGGGAGACCTATTTTTTACGGGATAAGAGTGTTTTTACGGTTTTGCAGGATCATATATTTCCGGCCATGATTGAGCAACGGGCATCCGAGCGGAGGCTTGATATCTGGTGCGCGGCTTCTTCAACCGGAGAGGAACCCTATTCAATCGCCATGCTCCTGGATGAGAAGGCGGAGCAACTTAATGACTGGCAAATCAATATCGGGGCCAGCGATCTTAATCTTGACGTTCTCGACAAGGCGAGAAAAGGGGTATATTCACAGTGGTCATTGCGAGCCACACCGGAAGATATCAATCGTAAATATTTCACCAAGATCGGGAAAAATCAATTTCTTCTGGCTCGGCATATTCGAGAAATGGTCTCTTTTTATCAACTTAACTTGGCCGAAGAAAAGTTTGTTATGCCCGGTTTTAGCGGTCGTGCGGCCGATATTATTTTTTGCCGCAATGTTTTGATCTATTTTTCGGCCGAACTTCAGGTCCAGGTTATTAAACGTCTGGTTTCATTGTTGCGACCGGGAGGTTGGTTGTTGGTGGCGCCGAGTGAGCTGGGTGTGGTTAATGATCCGGAGTTGATTACCGTACGCTTCCCCGGGGCTATTGTTCATCAGAAGCGGGATCGGTTGCAAACCGGGCCGGTAAAGGTTAAAAGTCTACCCGGCAACCATGAGCTGCTCAGGAGTGATAGACGATCATCGTTAAGAAAATTTACCGGGACAGATTTGTCAAAAAATAATAAAACAACCTGTAAGGCACTAAATAAGCTTTTGCCTCAGGCTGAAAAACTATTTATTCAGGAGAGTTACCGTGAGGTGCTTGATCTGATTTTCGATCTTGTCGATTCATCTTTTGAGGATGAACCGGAATATGCTCGGATCATGACTTTAAAAGCTCAGTCATTAGCAAATATGGGTGAACTTGAGGCCGCTGCAGTCGCTGTGGAGATGGCACTTAAAGTCGACAAGGTAGACCCTTTTCTCTACTATCTTTCCGCCACTATTGCGCGTGAACGCGGTGATTACGCTGTTGCGGCGGTTTTTTATAAACAGACCCTCTTTCTGGACGCAGATTTTGTTATGGCTCATTTTTCACTGGCAACTCTGTTGCGGGATACCGATCGCAAAGCTGTTGCCAGGCATCTGCGCAATGTTATCAATCAGCTTGAGTCGTTAAAGGATGATACTGTGTTGCCTCATGCCGAGGGTTTGACCAGTGGTCGCCTATTAGAAATTGCCCGCAGTCTCCTGAGTTAATGGTTATTGAATTTTGAACAATATTTTCCCAAAAACAACTTCTTTAGTTGATGGTCAGCAAAGATCTTTATCCGAATTACTGGAACAGCTCAAGGAAAAGCGCCACGTTTTTCAGGGGCAAGCGGAAATGACTCCGGAAAAGGTTAAGGAGATACTGCGCTCTCGGGCGCGGGATATTAGGGCCGGAGGGGTAGAAGATGATGTGGGTGAGCTTCTTGAGATCTTGGAGTTTACTCTAGGCAAAGAGCGTTACGCCTTCCCTTTGAGTTGGGTTAGTGAGGTTTGTCGGGTTAGTGAAATTACGGAAATTCCGGGGACCCCGACTTATGTCAAAGGGGTTGTGAATATCCGGAGCCGGATATATTCCGTGCTTGATCTTAGTAACCTTCTGGCCCTTCATGCTCATCCTGAAGCTGTTTCCGATTCGGATGATGAACTGTTGTTAATTCTGGCTTCCCGGGAGATGGAGTTTGGAGTTTGTATCGACAGTCTTGAAGGAGTTAATTTGTTGCCGCTCAAATCTTTACAGGTAAAGTTGTCTTCACTGGATGGGGTTGCGGCTGAGTATTTTAAAGGAGTAACTTCTGATCATTTGGTAGTTCTTGATGCGGAGAAACTCTTGAATGATAAAAATATAGTTATGGAATAATGAAGTTTGATGATGGAGCTGAATGATGAAGTTTATTAATGATAGTCTGATGAAAAAAATGCTGCTTCTTTTCTTTTTCGCAGTTGTGATTCCGTTGGTTGCAGTGGGTTGGCTCTCTTCCTATTACGCCCGTGAATCACTGCAAACAGCTCGCTTTTCCAGTCTTGAGGCGATAAATGAGATCAAGAAAGAGCAAATTCTGAGTTATTTGGAAAGTCTTAAGTTGAATTGTGAACTGCTGGCGCAATCGCGTGATGTAAAGCAGACCTATAGCATTCTCCATCAATATCATGAAAGCGGTGGCGAACAGGCCGATGGTTCATTTGATGTTGAGAGTGAAGCTTATCAGACAACCTGTAATTTTATTGGTTCTTTTTTTAAAGACTGCCTAAAGTCCTTAAGTTTTCATGAAGTATATATTCTCTGTCAGCAACATGGGCATGTTATGTATTCGGTAAATCGCGGCCCGGATCTGGGCTGTAACCTTGAATCCGGGGTTTTCAAAGATAGTGCCCTGGCTCATTTATGGCGAGAAGTCATAGATTCCGGCAAATTTGTGATGCTTGATTTCTCCCTTTATGAGCCGATTAATCGGGCCGCAGCTTTTATTGGGGTTCCAATTTTGGGTGAAGAGGGTGATGTAAAAGCTGTTCTGGCGTTTATGCTTGATGGCTCTCATATCGATCGTATTGTGGGGGACTGCGCGGGAATGGGTGAAGGGGGAGAGACATATCTGGTGGGGAGCGATCATCTGATGCGTTCCGGCTCTCGTTTCAATAAACGGGCTTTGCTTTTAGAGAAGGTCGACACCGTGGCGACCCGTAAAGCTTTTGCCAATCAAACTGCGGTTGAAATTATTGTTGATTATGAGGGGGCCGAGGCTCTCTCGGCTTTTTCTCCAGTGGGGTTGAAGGAGAAACTTGGACTCGATTTTGAGTGGGTTATCGTCTCTGAACTTGAGAGTGAAGAAGCTTTTGCCCCGGTGGAGGAGCTGGTTGTCAATATTCAGGGGCTTGGTGCTCTATTGCTGGTGCTGGTCATGTTGGTCGTATTTTTTGCGGCCCGTTCGATCGCTCTTCCTTTAAAACTTCTGATGGCCAAAGTTCGGTTGATGGCGGATGGTGATCTGACTGTGACTGTACCGAGCACTAATCGATATGATGAAATTGGTGATTTGGTTAATGCGTTTAACCGGATGGCTGGGATGCTTCATAAACAGACTTCGGAAGTGATTGAAGGGGCCGTAATCATTGCTTCAACCATAGCCGAACTTTCTTCGACCACGGCGGAACTGGCCGCCTCTGCAACTCAAAGCGCAAGTTCCGTGACCGAGATTGCGGCCACGGTTGAAGAGATCCGTCAGACCTCGCATCTCTCACATGAGAAAGCCGAACAGGTCGCTGGTCTGGTTGAGCATGTGATGCAACGGGCGGAAAGTGGGCGTAGCGAAACCGCCAAGGCGGTTACCGAAATGGATCAGATCAGAGAGGATGTAGCCGCAATTGCCGAAGGGATTATTAGTTTAAGTGAACAGAATGTTAATATCGGAGAAATAATCGAAACCGTCAGTAACTTTGCTGACCAGTCCAATATGTTGTCCGTTAATGCTTCGATAGAGGCGGCTAAAGCGGGCGAGCATGGTAAAGGTTTTGCGGTGGTTGCTCAAGAGGTCAAAGCTCTGGCTGATCAGTCGAAGGAAGCGACCTCTCAGGTGCGGCGATTGTTGGGTGATATTCAAAAGGCTACCGGCAGTGCGGTGATGGCTACCGAAAGGGGAGGGAAAGCGGTTGATAAAGGGGTTGAGCAAGCTGAAAAAGCGGGCCTTGAGATTGATACCATGGCTGATATAAGCCGGGAATCTGCTGATGCATCGGTTCAAATTGTCGCTTCCAGCCAGCAGCAACTGGTGGGTATGGATCAGGTTGCCCAAGCGATGGAGGGTATTAAAAATGCCAGTCAGCAGAATGTCGATGGTGCCCGACAGCTTGAGACGGCGATCGATAACCTGGGTGAACTGGGTAAAAAATTACAGCAGTTATCAACCGGATTGAAGGTCTAAGCAATGCGAGAAGAGGAGCTTTTGCTCAAACTGCGGGAAGCTTTTCAGGCCGAGGCAGGAGAACGTCTCAGTAGTCTCTTTGCCAATCTGGCGCTTTTTGAAAAAGCCCGGACAGAGGCGGATCGTCAGCCTCTGGTTGAGGTGTTGTTTCGTGAAGCTCACAGCCTCAAAGGAGCGGCTCGTGCAGTTAATTTGAGTTTGGTCGAGACCCTTTGTCAATCCCTTGAAACTCTTTTTTCCCTACTAAAACAGCACAATCCCGAACCGCAACCGGTTTTGTGTGATCTTCTTTATGATGCGACCGCATTGTTGGAAAAGGTCATCGTCGATACCGATGCTTATGCCGGAGAACCGGGTGAGAGTGAATTTAATGCTCTTTTAGGGCGATTGGAAAAGGTTGAGCAGAGCGGTTTGGAGGTTTTTTTGGCCGGCTCTGTCCAATCAGAGCCGGCAGCGAACCTTGAGGTAGAGGTTAATCCTTTGCCTGAACCACCGCCAAGTCAAGGTGGGATTGTTGATGTCGAGCCGGTGAAGGAACCTGAAAAAAATGTTGTAGCTAAAGTTGCGGCGATACCAAGTGGAGAAACATTACGTATAACAACGGCAAAACTGGATGAGCTGATGTTGGTTGCCGAAGAGTTTACCTCTTTGAAGTTGGCTCTCCATCAGCATATTTTGCTCTTGCGCAGTACCTTGCAGGGTTTTCCTGGCTGGGGAAAAAAGTGGGGCGTGGTAAAAACTGAGGTTCAGTCTCTGGGGCGTAGATTCGGGGATTTAGAAGAGTTGTCGCATTGTACTGCCTTTCTCGAAGAAAATCATAAGTTTGTTAAAAGTCTTGAACGTCAACTGCGTGAGTTGGGTCGCCGGGTTGATAGTGATCGTCGCACTCAGTCAGGGTTGGTTGATGATCTGCTCGATCGGGTTAAAGATATTGCCATGCTACCGATTGAGACCCTTTTTTCGCCGATGCCGAGAATGGTTCGAGAATTGGCGCGGGAGCTTGGGAAAAAAATTGAATTTGAATTTTTCGGAGGGGCGATTGAGGTTGATCGCCGGGTTCTGGAAGAGATGAAAGACCCGATTATTCATCTTTTACGTAACGCTGTTGACCATGGTCTTGAGTCCTCGGAGACAAGAGCGGCCGCTGGTAAGGGGCCGGTCGGTCGGGTCTTATGTACAATCTCGCAGAGTGACGGGGCCTCAATCGATATTACAATCGTTGATGACGGCCAGGGAATCGATTGCGAAAAAGTTAAGAAAAAAGCGGTTGCGCTAGGTCTTTTGGGCCAGGAAACAGCTTCGTCGATGTCTGAAGAGGGTCTCCTTGATCTGATTTTTAACTCCGGTTTTTCAACCAGTTCAATTATTACCGAGATCTCCGGCCGGGGCTTGGGGATGGCGATTGTCCGGGAAAAAATAGAGAATTTGGGTGGTCGAATCGGGGTTACTACCAGAGTTGGGGCCGGAACTACATTTGCCATCCACCTGCCGGTTTCGATTGCCGTTTGCCGGGGAATTCGTGTGATTGTGGCTGAACGGGAATTTGTCTTTCCCAGTCTGAAAGTGGAAAGAGTTTTGCGGGTTGAAAAAAAATCGTTGCGCACCGTAGAGGGGAGGGCGACGATTGTCGATGAGGGACGGGTCTTGTTGCTTACAGACCTTGCCGCACTGCTGGGCCTAAAGCCTAAGGGTGGAAAAACCCGAGAAAATAGAGATGAGCTCTCTGTGGTGGTGGTCGGCAGCGGCGATCGGCGCCAGGCTCTCTTGATTGATGAGATTTTGGGAGAGCAGGAGATCCTGGTTAAAGGTTTAGGAAGGCAGTTGCTTAAAGTGCCTCATGTTGCCGGGGCGACGATTCTTGGTTCCGGCAAAGTCGTGCCGATTCTTAATGTTTCAGATATTATTGAAAATTCTGGTGGTCGTCGGAGTGTGGGACTGCTTGATGACTCAAGGGGTGACGATCAATCGGAGGTCAGTGATGAGCCTTTGCTGAAAAGTGATCGGCATCTGTTGGTTGTGGATGATTCAATAACTTCGCGAATGCTTCTGCAAAATATTCTGGAAGCGGCAGATTATCAAGTAACCACTGCGGTTGATGGTCTTGCGGGTTTGACCATTTTAAAGGGCGGTGAGTTTGATCTGGTGGTCAGCGATGTTGAAATGCCGCGTATGGACGGTTTTGGTTTGACTGAAAGTATTCGCAATGATGAGAAACTGGGTGATACGCCCGTGGTTCTGGTTACGAGTCTAAGTTCCGGTGAAGATCGAGAACGAGGGGTTGCGGCCGGGGCCAATGCCTATATAGTTAAAGGTGAATTTGATCAGAACAATTTGTTGGAAGTAATTGAACGGTTGTTGTAGGCTTATAAAATGGATGAAAAATTTGAAATTTTAGTGGTTGAGGATAGCCTGACACAGGCCTTGCAGTTACAGTTTCTGCTTGAATCGGAAGGCTATAAAGTCAGTGTTGCCAATAATGGTCGTGAAGGGCTTGAGTTATTGGCAAAACAACCTTTTCCGATCGTGATTACCGACTGGGTGATGCCCGAGATGGATGGTGTCGAACTTTGTCGGGCCATTAGAGAGCAGATGGGGGCTGATTATATCTATCTTTTTCTGGTGACGGCGAAAAGTTCCAAGGATGAGATTGTCAAGGGGCTGGAAGGTGGGGCCGATGATTATCTCGTAAAACCGGTTGAACCGGCAGAACTTGTAGCCCGTTTGGCTACGGCCAAGCGAGTGCTTGATCTCGAACAGACTTTAAAAGAGCGGAATCGGGAGATTTCCCGCTTGCTTCACACTGACCATCTGACCCAGGTTTTTAATCGTAATTATCTTGATGAACAGTTGGAATTTGTTTGTAAA
>JAYEMC010000003.1:0-7221 GCA_034717935.1 Pseudomonadota bacterium
AGAGTGGGATCAGGTTCAAGATTGGAAATACAGCAAGGATGAAGTCTACCTGAAATGGTTTATGGGCGGCAAACTCAACGTCTCCTATAACTGCCTCGACCGCCACCTCGAAACCCGGGGCGATCAGGTTGCAATCATCTGGGAAGGTAACGAGCCTACGGTCGACCGTAAGTTCACCTACAATGAGCTACATGAGCAGGTCTGTAAATTTGCCAACGTCATGAAAGCCAACGGCGTCAAAAGAGGCGATCGAGTCACCATCTACCTGCCGATGATTCCGGAACTGGCAGTGGCGATGCTCGCCTGTACCAGAATCGGCGCCATGCACTCAATCGTCTTCGGCGGCTTTTCGGCTTCGGCCTTGAAAGATCGGATTCAGGATTGTGACTCCAACTTCCTGATCTCCTGCAACGCTTACTACCGTGGCGCCAAAATCATCGACCAGAAAGTCAACGTTGATGCCGCGACAGCTGAGTGCCCAAGTATTAAGAACACGATTATCGTCCAGCATGAAACTGCCGACGTACCCATGAAAGCGGGTTTCGACCTCTGGTACCATGAAGAGATGGCCAAAGTCGACGCCAACTGCGAACCGGAATGGATGGATGCCGAAGATCCGCTCTTTCTCCTCTACACCTCCGGCTCTACCGGTAAACCTAAAGGGGTTGTCCATACGACCGGCGGCTATCTGGTCTACACCTCCTTTACCCACAAAAACATCTTTGACTATCATGATGGCGACATCTATTTCTGCGCCGCCGATATCGGCTGGGTCACCGGACACTCATATATTGTCTACGGACCTCTATGTAACGGCGCGACCACGGTCATGTTTGAAGGGGTTCCCAACTATCCCGATGCCGGTCGCTACTGGGATATTATCGGTAAACACAAAATCAACACCCTCTACACCGCCCCGACTGCGATTCGTGCCATCGCCGGCCAAGGCGACAGTTTTGTCACCGACCGTCTTGACAAACTAGACAGCCTGACGCTGCTTGGCTCAGTCGGTGAACCGATTAATCCGGAAGCATGGAAATGGTATTATGAACTGCCGGGCCGGAGCAAATGCCCGATCGTCGACACATGGTGGCAGACAGAGACCGGCGGCATCCTGATTACCGGCCTGCCCGGCGCCATCGATATGAAACCGGGTTACGCGACTACCCCGTTCTTCGGCTGTGATCCGGTAATTGTTGATCCCGCCAGCGGCGAGGAACTTAAAGGTGCATGCGAAGGCGCTCTCTGTATCCGACGCCCCTGGCCGGGACAGATGCGCGGTGTTTACGGCGATCCCGAACGCTTCAAAATCACCTATTTCATCCAGTATGACGGCTATTATTTCACTGGTGACGGTGCCATGCGCGAAGAGAATGGCGATATCCGCCTGATGGGCCGCATCGATGACGTTATCAACATTTCCGGTCACCGGATGGGTACGGCTGAAGTTGAAAGTGCTCTGGTCTTAAATGACAATGTTGCTGAAGCTGCCGTTGTCGGCATGCCGCACGACCTTAAAGGCCAGGGAATATATGCCTACGTCACCCTGAATGCCGGGATTGAAGGCACCGACGCCCTCAAAAAAGAGCTGGTCGCATTGGTTCGTAAAGAGATCGGACCGATCGCAAGCCCGGATATGATCCAGTGGGCCCCGGCCCTGCCGAAGACGCGCTCGGGCAAGATCATGCGCCGCATCCTACGTAAAATCGCCGCCAACGAAGTCGAAATGAAGGGCTTTGGTGACACTTCAACCCTGGCCGACCCCTCAGTTGTCCAAAGCCTGGTCGACACTCGCGAAAATCGCGGCTAAGAGCCACGAAATAGCAGTTGACCTGTAAAACGTTTCACGCTAAAAGGGCGGGCTTGTAAAAGCCCGCCCTTTTAGCGTGAAACGTTTTGCTTTACACTTTAAGTTAAAGAGAGCAATTTTGAACGTCGCTTCGCTCTTTTCTAATGGGGCCACATCTTGACAAATGGCGGGTTATAATTTTGATTTTACGCGAACCTTACGGCCGCCAAATGTCAAGAAATGACCCCAGCCGAGACAGGTTGAACAAATGAATATCGGTATTACTTCGACCATTCCAATTGAGGTTGTTTTCGCCGCCGGGCATACCCCTTGCGACCTTAACAATCTCTTTATTACCGACCCCGACCCCAACCACTTCATCCGGTTGGCGGAAGAGGCTGGCTTCCCCCAGACGACCTGTGCCTGGATTAAGGGCATCTACGGTGTCCTGGGTGACACTTTAACGGAAAAAGAGATCAACACAGTCATCATCGTCAGTGGAGGCGACTGCAGCAACAGTATCGCCTTGGGAGAGATTCTTAAAGATGACGGTAAACGGGTTATCCCTTTCTCCTATCCCCACGCCCCCGCCCCCGCCCAGATGGAGCGGACCATCCAGGGACTGGCCGACGAACTGGGAGCCGAGGCTGGTAAAATCAAACTCTGTAAACAACAACTCGACCCCATCCGCAATCGACTGGCGGAACTCGACCGGCTCACCTGGCAGGAGAACCTGGTAAGCGGTGAAGAGAACCAACTCTATCTCGTAAACTCCAGCGATTTTAACGGCAACCCCGAACTTTTTTCATCAGAACTTGAGATTTTTCTTAAAAATCTGCAAAGCCGCCATCCCTTGAAAAAAAAGATACGTCTCGGCCTGGCCGGCGTTCCACCGATTTTGAGCGACCTGTACAAGACCCTCGACAAACTTGATGCCACAGTAGTTTTCAATGAAGTTCCTCGCCAATTTGCCCTGCCCTGGGCACCTGAATGTACTTTGGCGGAACAATACTCCCGCTACACCTATCCTTACCAGGTTGACCGGCGCCTTTTAGACATCGAGCAAGCCTGCAGCCAACGCCGAATTGACGGCATTATTCACTACACCCAATCCTTCTGCTTCCGCCAGATTGAAGATATCCTGTTCAAGCGTAAACTCGCAATCCCAACGCTAACCCTTGAAGCCGACCAGCCCGGCCCCATCGATGGCCGCACGCTGACCCGAATTGAAACCTTTATCGAGATGTTGCAAGGATAGCATCCAGCACCTGAGATATTTGACGGATAACACCATTTTTTTGACAACTCCTATTTTTCACCCTCCACAATCCATCTCGCAACGCCTCTAATAATAATAATTTACAGCTAGGTTTTCAGCGACTTACACGTTTCAACAGCTTCCGAGATGCTTTCCCCCCCAAATTTTCTTACAAAATGGCATACCGGTTGCAATTCTACAACCAGTAACAAAAAAAATCAAACATACTTACTTATGGATTTTTGTCATGACTTACTGCCTGAAAAATACTGCTAAAACGACCGCAGCCAATATCTTTACCTCATCCCTGCTGCCTCTTATCAACCGCCTGACAATTTCTCCCTCCGGCCCGTCAAAACCTGCTGCGACTCCGTCTGAATCGATCTCCGGATTAACCTTTCTGCATGATTTTATCAAGACCCTGAAAATTCAGAATCCAGAGATGATGATTATTGCTGCTGCCCGTCAACTGGCCCTTCTCAATCCTGACAACACCTTGCTTCTATTTACTTCAATAAACAAGGACAAGAAGATGGTCATGGCAGGAAAAAAACCTTCTTCCTTGATTGAAAATGAGATTCTTAAACTCAGAAAAAAACAGAGCGCCCCAAATCCGCCATTAGCGATCGTCGATGCAACCCACAGCAAAATCGGGATTAGAATAAAAGATGTTGCAACCATTTCGGTCGCCGCGGCCACGGAAACTAATCTTGAATCAGGACAATTCGTCATCTACTCAACTGCCAAACCGACGGCCAAAGAGCGCCAACTCTTAAATTACTGTTTACAGCATCTGAAAAAAAGAGTTATTGAGGCCATGAGTTGGCAAGACCTCGAAAACAGTGCCCGCCTTGATGATTTAACCGGACTTCACAACCGCCGCCATTTTGATGAAATTATTGCAAAAGAGAGCGAGAGAGCTGAACGTTACCATCATCCAACCTCCCTGATTATGCTTGACCTTGATTACTTCAAGAAAGTTAATGACAATTTCGGCCATCAAACCGGCGATCTGGTACTGCAGACGCTGGGCAAAATGCTCCTTGAACAGGTTCGTCTATGTGATACCCCTTGCCGCTATGGCGGCGAAGAATTCGCACTCATTCTTCCTGAAACAGGGCTTTGTGAAGCCCAAAAAATCGCTGAACGTATTCGTCAGGCGATCGAACAACTAAATATCATCACCCACAACAATATTCACCTGAGAATCACTGCCAGCCTTGGCGTTGCGAGTACGGACGACAACCGGACAACCGACTTAGTCGCTATCGCCGATCAAGCCCTCTATCGGGCAAAAGAAAACGGCCGCAACCAAATTGCGACAAGCCAAAATACCACTCAAGCGGCCATTGAGCCCTCGATTAATCATTGTTTTCCGGCCAGAGCTGTGTTAGTTTGAGCGAGGAAGTTAATTACAAGTAGGGTTTTTTTACGATTTGGCCAAAGTCAGCAAAACTAAAAAGAAAAATCGGGCAGCAAGCAAGAAACGAAGCCTGCGTCCAAGCCGCCGTTCTCCTCTGTTACCGGCTTTCAATTTTCTCATAATTGTCAGTGGCTTGATCGTAATTCTTTACTATCTTTACATCGGATCCAGCCCCTCAATTATACAACCCATCAATGAGCCGTCAGTCAGACCGACCAAAACTCTAAGTCAACCAAAGGGTAAACCAGTTGAGCGCAAAAAACAGCGCCAACTACTGCCCCAGCCCACTCCACCATCTTCACGAACAATTTTGCAATATTATCGTCTCGAGCAAAACTTCAGCCAGGTTACGATGCTAAAAAACAGTTATCACCGCGCCCTCAATCGACAACAAAAGGCAACTGAAATTATCCGCCTACTAACCCTCTCCCGGGCCCGGGATCTGGCGCCTTTGCCGTACCAAACCAAACTGCTTACTGCCTCATTTAAGACCCCTTTGATCACCATAAACCTTTCCCATGATCTAAGCAAGGGTGCGGTAAACTTTGGTGGTCAAGACGAAATGTTGGCAATCTCCTGCTTAGCTAACAGTTTTCTGACAAATTTTCCCGGTTTTACCACTTTACAGATTCTCATTGAAGGAAAAAAACATGAAACCTTGGCCGGCCATATTGACATTTCTCAACCTCTACGCTACCAGCCAACAATAACCAATTAATTTTAAACGCTGCATAATTTAGCACGAGGAGTACTAAATGAGTTCTGGAAGCGACACCACTATCGATAAAATTGCCCAACTATTTGCTCAGGCCTGTGAAGAAACTATCGGCAAAGCCACCAACAGCAAGGTGGTTACGGCCCCAACCATCCAAAAGGTGCCAACTGTTTTCTTAAAACCCGATATCGGCTGTTTTGTCCAGTTTAGTGGCGACTACTCAGGCCTCTTCATCATGAATTTCAGTGCCCCGGTCGCCCTTGAGCTCTACCGCAAATCGCTGCTTTTTATGGGGATGCCGGAAGATGAGCTGGCAAGCGAACATACTTCGGATGAGGTCGTTGATTGCATCGGAGAACTTATCAATCAGGTAATCGGCAACGCCCGCAGAATGATCAAAAATCGTTATGGCTTGATTGCGGCTAATCCTCAACCGAAAGCGATCAGCATCTCCAGCGTCATCACCATGGCCATTGCCGCCCCATTAAACCGCCCCCAATGTCGAAGGATCTCTTTCCGCTCAGCCGACAATCACTCTTTCTATATTGAATTTTCCATGGAAGAGACAGAATTTATTCCTATCATCCAACCCGATGTGCCAAATCGCCGCGATACACCGGCGAGCCAATCCGAAAGTAATGATATTGACGACATTCTCAATAATCTATAAAAAAAGGCTCATTACGACATTGCGTAATGAGCCTTAACAACTCTGTAACTGATCTATCTATAAAACACTTATCACTCTTTAACTAGACACCATGAACGTCTTCCTTTTTTGGATTCAAAGAGCCAAAAATCAGCTCCCTCAGCCCACAACTGGACAAATTCAAGCTCTTCAAGTGCACCGTTTAACCTGACAACACTAACTAGACGTAAATTATTTTTTTTCTCAAAATGTGCCTGCAGGTCAACTCTAATCATTCCGCCCATAACTGCTTCATCATAACTAATAATCTTTTGCCGGATTTTAAGATGAGTAGCAAAGGTTGTCGTTCCAACCAAAACCCGAACCACACACTGACGAATCTCATCATTTAAAACAAAAGGCGAGACTCCATTAAGCCAGTCGCCTGGAATCAAGGTCTGATTCATAATTACAGGATCTTTAACATTATAGCGCCTGGCATCACAAATCTCCTGCCCACAAACCTCTCGGTAACAATCAGCCTGTTCTAAAACCCCTTCAGAGACAAAAAAGAGTTCGGCACGACAACGAACATTATTCTCCCGATCATGAACACCCCACATAAGGCCACCGCCCTCCAATGAGTGCTGCTCAAATTGCCACAAGACTGTTGTCAGTTGCCCCGTCATCAAACTACGGTATTCTGACTGAACAAACCAACTTTGGCCGGCACGAGCTTCAGACACAGAGAATATCCAGACCATTATCCCGCACAGAAAAATAACTAAAAGTTTTAAATTAGATTTCAAATCTTCAATACCATCTCAATTTTAGTAATTAAATTTGCAACTTCAGCTAACCCGTAAAATCTATTTCCGGCCTTGAGGCATTTTACCATGATCAATAATATTTAAACTTCTTTTAAAATCAAATGTTGGATCAGTATCATGATTATGACATGAACGACAGGTCTCTTCTTTTACCGAACGCATTTTTACCTGCCCCGGGAATGAGGCATGCCGCCCCCCTGGCCCATGACAAACTTCACACTGAACCCCAGACATCTTTGGGTTATTTTCCATCGAGATAAACCCCCCAACCGCATGATTATCATTCAAGCCGGTGACATGGCAAGCAAGACATGCCGGATCATTATCCCGCCCTTTTGCCGACAGGCTGGATATTGCTTCAGCATGCCGGCTTTTCAGCCATGCTTTTTCAATTTCACCATGACAACTGCCACACCAACTGCTGCCGAGATAAAGATTGCCGGCTTTACGTTGCAATAGTGCCGCTTGCTCTCGCTTCTTTTGTTCGCGCACAATATAAAGACGGCGATCTTCTTCATAACGTTCTACCAATGCTGCAACCTGTGGATTCTCAACAACTGTATTTGCCGAAACCCGCA
>JAYEMC010000004.1:0-7205 GCA_034717935.1 Pseudomonadota bacterium
GATCGCCTTGAAAGCCTTTTTCAGCCCCAAACAGTCACCCGATGAAATTATTGAGAGAATAGTCGACCTCGCTGTGAAAGCCCGGAAAGAGAGTATTATCGCCCTTGAAAAAGAGGAGATTGAAGACCCCTTCCTGGCTAAAGGTATTCGCCTGGTAGTCGACGGTACGGCTCCAAATCTGGTAAGTTCAATTTTACGTACCGAAATCGGCTTCATGAAACAGCGCCACCTTTCGGGCCAGTCGGTTTTCAAATTTCTTGGAGGCATGGCTCCAGCTTACGGCATGATCGGGACGCTGATCGGCCTGGTTCAGATGCTCCAAAGCTTAGATGATCCGAGCTCCATCGGACCAGCCATGGCCGTCGCCCTGCTGACAACTTTTTATGGAGCCCTGTTGGCCAACATTATAGCTTTGCCGATTGCTGAAAAACTGGGTGGTAAATCGGGTGATGAAGTATTAATGATGGAGGTCACGATTCAGGGAGTTCTGGCAATTCTGGAAGGCGATAATCCGATCATTGTCCGCAGTAAACTTGAAGCCTTCCTCTCGCCGAGCCAACGAAAACCCGCTGACGAAGAGTAAAAAATTAAGCTCATGGCTGAAGAACAAAATAATATCCAACAAGAGTCTCAGGAGTGCGATTGTCCTCCTTGTGAGGCGGGGGCTCCGGCCTGGATGGCCACCTTCGCCGATCTGGCCACCCTGCTGATGACCTTTTTTGTCCTCCTGCTCTCCTTTGCCAATATGGACGTTGTCAAATTCCGACAGATGGCAGGTTCGGTAAAAGACGCTTTCGGTACCCAGAAAGAAACCCCCGGCACCTTTGAAGAACGTTCCGACACTGCAGTTACGATTCAGCTCTCCGAGGAAGAGGATCGCACCATCGATATGATGCAGATGGGAGAGAGAATCAGAAAAACCGTTGAAGAGCAAGAACTTGAAGATAAAACTGAAATCAAGGTCAACGATGATGGTGTGACTTTAACCGTTGACGGCACGTTCATGTTCGATGGCGGATCAGCCCAACTAAAACCGGAGTTCAAGAAATTTCTCGGTGAAATTGCCAAAATAATCGAAGAACACGATT
This sequence comes from Pseudomonadota bacterium, assembly GCA_034717935.1. GTDB lineage: Bacteria > Desulfobacterota > Anaeroferrophillalia > Anaeroferrophillales > Tharpellaceae > Tharpella. The sequence continues at coordinate 1,089 of JAYEMC010000004.1, forward strand.
ATCCACTGGCAATTGAAGGGCACTCCGACAACATTCCGATTAAATCACCTATCTACCCCTCAAACTGGGAACTCTCCTCTTCACGCGCGACTGCGGTTTTACGTCATCTGATTGACAAACACAAAATACCTGCAAAACGCATGATGGCAGTTGGCCATTCCGATACGCGGCCGGTGGTTGCCAATGACACCCCGGAAAACCGAGCCAAAAACCGCAGGGTTGAGTTTCATTTCAAAAAAAATGCAGAGAAAGAGTGAGTTACTTTAAAATTTTTGTAAGCTTTTTATTAGTTTGCGATTATCCTCTTCCCCTTTTACCGCAAAGCGCAGATAATTCCGGTCAAGCCCGACATAATCTCCGCAAAGACGAATTAGAATTTTTCCCCGAGCAAAGAGATAACGACGCACCTCCTCCCCATCTATCCCTTTCTCCAGTTTTGCTAAAATATAGTTAGCATTACTTGGAAAAGGCCTAAGAAAGCTTATCTCCTGCAACTCTCTATAGAGATAATCTCGCTGCTTTGCGACAAAAGATATCGTCTGCTTAATAAATTCCTGATCATTCTCCAGAGCGGCAACCGCAGCCTTAAGAGCTAAAGAGTTGATGCTCCAAGGCTCCAGAAAACGGCTCAGGAGACTGTTTATAATGCGACCACTCAACAGATATCCACAACGAATCCCGGCCAAAGCATAAATTTTAGTCAGCGACCGTAAAACAATCAGATTATCAAAATCATTTACCCGGTCGGCAAAAGAAGATTGCTCCCCGACAAAATCGATAAATGCCTCATCTAGAACACAGATTATTCCGACCTTTTGACAGGCTGAAATAATCCTTTCCAACTCCACAATCGACCACAGAACCCCGGTCGGATTATTGGGATTACAGATAAAAACCAGATCCGGTTGTGCGGCAATGGTTGATTTAATAAGTTCATCTAAAGAGAGCAGATTTTTCGGATCCCAGCTCTTAAGATTTGAGATCCGGCATTCTACCTGGCTTAAAGCTCGCTCATATTCGCTAAAAGTTGGGGCCCAGATCAAAGCCTTTTGCGGCTTCAAGACGCGAGTCAAAAGATAGATAAGGGCACTTGAACCATTGCCGACAATTACATTTTCATCATTTAAATGGTGACGCCGGGCCACACAACGACACAGACTTTCGGCCCCTATCTCCGGATAATTAGCCAGAGTTTTAAGACTCTCCCGCATTGCTTTATCCACTCCGGGCGGCAATCCCAGAGGGTTTATATTAGCCGAAAAATCGATTATATTTTCAGGATCAATCCCGGCTTGAGCCGCCAACCGAAAAACTTCACCACCATGAACCGCCATCGTTACTGTCTGTTTCACTGCAATATTATCCTAACCCGGCAAAGCCGTTGTTAAAACCAAATTAAAACCATAATAACCACAAAAATTACTGAACTTAAATAAAGATTTCTAATCGCCCGCGATACATATAATCGAGAGACCGGCTCAAGAGCATCGCCAATAAATGGTTTCTTGATCAACTGACCATGGTAGTAATTATCACCACCCAGACGCAGACCAAGAATACCGGCCATCGCCGCTTCCGGATAACCACTGTTAGGACTGGCATGTGCGCACCGGTCACGACAGAGGATACGCCAGCCCGAACGCCAATCAAGACCCTGAAAAAAAGCTGCCGCAAGAATCAGCCCGGCACTTAAACGAGCCGGAATATAATTAGCAAGATCATCCAAATATGCAGCACTGCGACCAAAATAGAGATAGCGGCGATCTTTATAGCCCAACATCGAATCCAAAGTATTTATGGCTTTATAGGCCCAGGCCAAAGGAAGCCCCCCTAACATAAAATAGAAAAGCGGAGCAATAACCCCGTCACTAAGATTTTCAGCCACCGTTTCGATTACAGCCCGGTAGATCTCATCCTCCTCTAATGTATCTGTTTGCCGACCAACAATCCTGGCTAAAGCCACGCGAGCCCCTACGAGTCCATCATTTTGCATGGTTTTTAGTACATTTTCAGCCTCACATGCAAGCCCACCGCAGGCGATCGCGGCATATGTAAGATAGAAAAAAAGAGGATAATAAATGATTGCTCCCAAAGATGAACTCACAAAAAGTCCGGCCTTAACCACCATATAACTGATTACTACCACTACAATAGTTAATAAAAACCCGGCAAAAAACTCTTTTTTCCGATTTTCTTCGACCGGATAAATTAATTTTTCCAACCTGGTGATCAAACTGCCAATCCCAATAACCGGATGAAAATTACCAAAAAGTGCGTCACCACAGCGAAAATCGGCATATACTGCTAATAAAAAAAGTACTATCAAAGTAAAATCATCCATAAATTAACCCTTGAACAAACATCAGGATAGAGTAAAACGAAATGTAACTATTCAGCTAACCCGGAATTCTGGGGACACAATCCCGATTTCCTTCGGAGAATCGGGTTATGTCCCCAGAATTCACTGAAATCCATCAAAATTAGAAGCTTTTCTACTTGCACTGAATAGTTACAACGAAATTTTCTTTAGCCAAAATGATAATAAGCCGGATCTTCTACAGCAAAACTTTGCTATTGTCAAAAGCCGTCAATTCTGATATAAAAATCCGTCAAAATCAGATCCTCTAATAGATCATATAACCATTTAAAATTACAAGTAATTAACAAAATAAATAGAGCATTATCGAACAGCCTCATAAAAAACAGGAAAAATTTATTATGGATAATGAAAGGTTCTGGCTACAACTTCTCGAACAAGTCCAGAACGAGGTCAGTGAGCGAGATTTTAAATCTTTTTTCAAAGATATAGAATTAAAAGAGCGGACTGACAGCAGCATTTTAATTGAATTGCCCAATGGCTTCACCAAGGAGTGGATTCGGGATAATCATACGGATATATTTCCCCGAATTGCATCATTAATAAATGGCACTCCCCTTGCCGTCAAAACTTTGATCAGCAAGAAGAAAAAACCATACGTTAAAAAAACTTCGCCTGTTCCTGAATCAAACCAGCTCAAATATTCGCTTTTTGACAATCTTAAACCGGAATTTACGTTTGAAAATTTTGTCGTTGGATCACCTAACCAATTCTCTCATGCTGCCGCTCTGGCTGTAGCCAAGCAACCAGGAATCAGCTACAATCCACTATTTATCTACAGTGTACCAGGACTGGGAAAGACCCATCTTCTAAATGCTATCGGTAACTATGCTAAAGCGCAAAAACCGGATCTCAATGTATGCTATGTCACCTCAGAAGATTTCACCAACGAAATGGTCGATGCCCTCATGGAAAAGAAAATGGCTGAATTTCGTAATAAATATCGCCAAATCGATATTCTTCTGATTGATGACATACAGTTTATCGCTGGTAAAACAAGTACGGAAGAGGAATTTTTTCACACTTTTAATACCCTGGAAAGAAATCAGAAACAGGTTGTTATGACCAGCGATCTTCTCCCCAACGATATTCCCAATTTAGAGAGCCGTCTGCGGTCGCGCTTCCAAATGGGCCTGATCGCAGATATTCAACCTCCCGACAAAGAGACCTTGGTCGCCATACTTATTACCAAGGCAAAACAGGAAAATATACCTTTAAAAAAAGATGTCGCCTTCTTTCTTGCCGATCATCTCTCAAACATGGATATCCGCCGCATTTTGGGAACCTTAAACCGCATTGCCTTGCATGCTTCTTTCGAGGAACGCGACACAATTGATATAGCCTTTGCCAAAAAAACCCTTGAAGAGCTTAATATACTCTCATTGGATGAAATAAAAATCAGCATAGAAGAGATTATCAAGAGGGTCGCTGATCATTTCAAACTTAGCACTAAGGATATGTTATCGCGAAAAAAGACCAAGAATATTGTCTTTCCCCGCCAAGTTGCCATGTATCTCTCAAGAACCATTACCGAAGAGTCATTCCCGGAGATCGGCAATAAATTTGGGGGAAAGGATCATGCCACAGTCATGCATGCCTGTAAAAAAATAGAAAAAGATATCTCTCTTGACCGAAAAATTGCTACAATAATAGAAAATCTGAAAGAAAATATAATCTCACCATAAGTGGTTCATTCACAAATTAACAAGCTTTATTACTATTATTAATTTATTAAAAATTATTAAAATTAATATATAAATTAGCCAGGTTTAGCGAAGAGGAAATAATGGAAATTATTACTGATCGTAATCAATTGAGTAGCTGCTTACAAAAAATTCAATCTATTCTTGAAAAATCCTCTTCTTTAAACAACTCGGAAAATATTCTTTTGCTAACTCGTGAAAATGAGCTTCAAATAATCGCTTTTGATCAGAATTGTAGTGCCCGCGGAAGTATAAGTGCAGAAATTAAACAAGGCGGTACTATTTCGTTAAATGGCAGGAAAATTTACGATTTGGTGCGCAGCCTCAGCGATGATCGAGTAAGAATTTTACAAAATAGTGAAACCAGCCTAATTTCGATTGAGGATACCAAAAGTTCATTTAAAATTCTTAGTGCTGACATTGAAGAGTTTCCAGAGATCAATTTTAAGATACCTGAGCTTTCTATGACCATCGAAAGTGATAATTTGATCCAACTTATTGATCTAACAATTTTTTCAATTGCTAAGATTTCTGATCCCCGATACAATCTCCAAGGTGTTTTTTTAGAGATTGAGCCGCTTAACGGATTATCCGAGGATGATTCTTTAGAGCAGGAAAAGGAAATTAGTTTAGGTTCCCATCTTTTTTCCTTAATCGCAACCGATGGCCACCGGGTGGCTGTGGCCCGTACCGACCAGATAGCCGGCCGGATTAATCTAGGTGAGCGGAAAATTTTCTCCCGCAAGAGTTTGCTGGAGATAAAAAGTGTATTTGGCCTGCCGGAGACCATCAAATTAGGCTTTGAAAATAATGAAGTGGTTATCAGGGGAAACGGTTTTGTTCTAATTTTGCGGATGCTACAAGGTGATTTTCCCGATTATAGAAAAATGATACCCGAAAATTTTATTCATCATTTGGTTATGGAAAGAGAACCACTGCTTTCTACCGTGAGACAGATGAATTTACTGGCCCAGGAACATTACAGGGGGGTATTCATGGAGTTTTCACAAGAGGGTTTAAAAATATCTATTGATAATCCGGAAATGGGCCATGGTCACACTGATTTGCCTTTGGACTATCAGGGTGATCCGATCCTGATTGGTTTTAATATTAATTATCTACTGGATTTTCTCCAAGCAGTTCCAGATGAAAAAATAGTTTTACAGATCAATGATAAGACTCAGCCTTGTGTTATCAGGGGGCAAGAACATGAAGATTTTATGTGTGGAATTATGCCGATTAGTTGATAGAGACGGCTTTAAGGAATGATATATTATGGCAAATGATTATGGCGTTGAAGAAATAAAGGTTTTAGAAGGTCTGGAGGCGGTACGTAAACGACCCTCCATGTATATAGGGAGCACCGATGTGGCCGGCTTACATCATCTGGTTTATGAGCTGGTAGATAACAGTATTGATGAAGCGCTGGCCGGTTACTGCAAACGAATCAAGGTGGTTATCGGGTTTGGTGATTCAATTACGGTTGAAGATGACGGCCGCGGTATTCCGGTTGATATCCATAAAGAAACCGGACTCTCGGGAGCTGAGTTGGTCCTGACTAAACTTCATGCCGGGGGTAAATTTGAAAATTCAGCCTATAAAGTATCTGGCGGTTTACATGGCGTCGGGCTCTCGGTTGTCAACGCTTTAACCAGTGATCTTGAGGTTGAGATAAAAAGGCAGGGGCAAATCTATAGTCAGACCTTTAAGCGAGGTGAACGATGTAGTGATTTGACCGTGATAGGAAAAACTCAAAGTACAGGTACCATAATACGTTGCCGGCCGGATCCCGAAATTTTTGAAAATACGGTCTTGAGTTTTGATATTGTAAGCAGTCGTCTAAGAGAGCTGGCTTTTCTTAATTCGGGTATTACTATTATTGTCGAAGATGAGCGTGGAGAGGGACGCTACAAAGAATTTTTTTATGAAGGCGGAATTGTCTCCTTTGTTGAATATTTAAATGCCAATAAGGCACCTATCAATCAGGTTCCGATATATATCAGCGGAGTTCGTGGTGATATAGATATCGAGATCGCG
>JAYEMC010000005.1:0-7050 GCA_034717935.1 Pseudomonadota bacterium
TCGCGGTTGACCGCCGGTTACGGTAATAAAATCCTCACCACAATTTGCCGTTATTCCCATCTTGCCCAATTCAGTGGCCACGGCCGCCAGACGATCACTCTCTTTAGCGCGTAAATGGGCAACATTGGTCATCACCGTGGTACCTTTGGCAAAAGCTGCTACCACCGCCAAAGTTGGCACCAGATCGGGCATATCACCCATATCAACTTCAAGCGCCTGCAAGGGCCTGCCGATTATCGTGATACCATCATCTTCAAAACGTAAAGAGCAGCCCATTTTTTCCAAAACCCGAACAAAACCAATATCACCCTGGACGGAATCCGCGTTGATTCCACGAACCTTGATTTCACCCCCGGAGATAGCCGCTGCAGCCCAGAAATATCCGGCCTGCGAACAGTCGGGTTCGACCAGATATTGACCGGCCCGATAATGCTGGCCTCCGGGAACCGTAAAACGATTGTATCCCTGATGTTCGGATTTCACCCCAAAACGTTCCATGACTCTCAATGTCAGATCAACATAGGGGCGTGAAACCGGACCTTTTATAACCTCGATCTCAAGACCATTCTTAGTCAAAGGAGCTATCAGCAGCAGAGCCGAAAGATATTGGCTGCTGACCCCGCAATCAATCTGCACCGGGCCGCCCTCGACCAGACCGCCACCGATACGAATTGGTGGACAACCATTGTCATGCAGTGATTTGGCTGGAATCTTGAGCTGCTGTAAAGCCGCAAGCAGTTCAGCAATCGGACGCTGCCGCATCCGCTGACTGCCATCAAGAATATAATCGCCTTTACCTAAGGCAACAATTGCCGCCAGCAGACGCATAGAGGTACCTGAGTTTTCAAGAAAAATATCACGGCTGCTGGAACTTAAACTACCGCCGGTACCATCTACTAAAAATTGCTTTTGCTTGGCATCAGCCTCTATCCGGGCCCCCATCTGAATTAAAGCGGCCGCTGTCAATTCAGTATCCCGACTAAAAAGAGCGCCATCGATAGAGCTTTGCCCTTCAGCTAAAGCTGCGGCAATCAGAACCCGATGCGTATAACTTTTTGACCCGGGCACCATAACTTCAGATTTGGTCACAGTTCGCGGCTTAATTTTTAACATTTAATCTCTCCTACACCGGCAAAGCCGGCATTTTTTTGCCACGAAAGTACACGAAAAAAACACGAAAATTATTTTGTGGTCTTTCGTGTACTTTCGTGCTTTTTCGTGGCTAATACATCTAATACCGCATGGCGCATCACTTTAAGGGGAGCTTTTTGACCAGTCCACATTTCGAACTGCAGGGCTCCTTGGGCAATAAACATCTCTAACCCATCAATGGTCACGGCCCCACACTTTTCAGCCGCCTCTAACAACTTAGTTCTAAGAGGATTGTAAACAATATCCATTACTACCATCGACGGCTTAATCAGGGTTGGAGGAAAAGGAACCTGCTCACTCGCAGGAGCCATTCCCAGTGGTGTGGTATTAATCAGAACTTCAGCCTGAAAATTTTCGATCTCGGAAGAGGCCAGATATTGGACTCCGAACTTCTGGGCCAGAGTGGCACCACGTTCAGCGTTCCGGTTAACAATCGCCACCCGGCCACCAGCTTCAGCTATGCCATAAACCAGAGCCCGTGCTGCGCCTCCGGCCCCAAGAATCAATACTCGACGCCCGAAAAGTTCGGTTTTTCCCGACAAAGCGGCCAAAGCTCCGGCGGCATCGGTATTATAGCCACATAGGCGACCCTGCCGATTAACTACAGTATTGACCGCAACTATTTTTAAAGCCTGATCATCAATCTCGTCAAGGTATTCCATGATCTTGGATTTATAGGGCAAGGTTACGCTCAAACCGGCAACCCCCAAGCCTCGTACCCCGGCCATCGCCGCTTCAAGATCTTCGACCTGAAAAGCATTAAAGTACGCCGCCAGACCGGTTGCCGCAAAAGCCGCATTATGCATAACCGGACTTAAAGAGTGGCCAATAGGATTACCGATAACTCCATATAAGGGAACAAGTGCCATAAACTAACCTATCAATTCTGCTGCAAGAGCATGTTTGAATTCCTTGATACCTGCACCGGTAACCGCCGAAATTGCCATAACTTTGCGCTCGGCCATACGCGGATGTTGACGAAATTCACTCAACAATTCATCCAACATCTCTTTCGGCATAGTATCAATCTGGGTCAGAATGACCATTTTCTCCCGGCCAGGAAGCTCCTCACGATAGAGTTCCAGTTCACGCGCCACAACATCGTAAGCTTTGAGCAAACCCTGACAATCTTGGTGTTCAGCCACGGAAAGAAGATGAACAAGCATCTCGGTTCGCTCAATATGACGTAAAAATCGGGTTCCAAGTCCGGTACCCAAATGGGCGTCACTCACCAACCCCGGAATATCGGCAATCACAATCTGCTGAAAATCACCCGCCGCCATAATCCCGAGATGCGGCTGCAAGGTAGTAAACGGATATGCCGCAACTTTGGGGCGGGCTGCGGAAACCGTTGAAATCAGAGTTGATTTACCGGCATTGGGCAATCCGATAAAGGCGACCTGAGCAATTAACTTCAAAACCAGTTTAAGACGAGCCGATTCACCCTCTTCTCCGGGCTGAGCAAAACGTGGTGACCGATTAGTCGAAGAGGTAAAGTGAGCATTTCCCTTGCCGCCACGTCCGCCTTTAGCCACGACCAGGATTTCTCCATGCTCAAGAATCTCGCCCCCTAAAAATTCCCCACCGGACTCTCCTTCCGGAGGCAGAAACCAGACTTCAGTACCCAGAGGAACTTTGATTTCAACATTTTCAGAAGCCGCACCGGTACGATCTTTACCGGAACCATTAGTTCCTTTACGGGCCTTGTAAATACGCTGATAACGCAGATCGAGCAACGTGTTTTTCTGGCTCTCACCACAAAAAACAACATCCCCCCCCTTGCCGCCGTTACCACCATCAGGCCCACCCTTAGGAATATACTTTTCTCGACGAAAGCTGACACAGCCGTTACCGCCATTACCTGCTTCCACATCAATCTTTACTTCATCAATAAATCGCATACATTAAACCTTCAAAACTAAAAAAGCCCTTTATAAAAGGGCTTTTTTAGTAAGGTCGATCAAAGACCTTTTAAGGTATCATTTCTAACCGGGTTGGCCGGTTTTAAACTTTACAATCAGACCGCTACAGGATAAACGCTAACTTTTTTGCGCTCCTTATCATAACGCTCAAATTTGACAATCCCGTCCGATTTAGCAAAAAGGGTGTCATCTTTACCCTTTCCCACATTAGTACCAGGATGAATTTTGGTACCACGCTGACGCACAAGAATGTTACCGGCAATCACACTCTCACCAGCATAATGTTTTACCCCAAGTCTTTTACTAATACTGTCGCGGCCATTACTAGTACTACCACCGCCTTTTTTATGAGCCATATTCGTCTATCTCCTTATTTTAAGCACTGATCTCAGTAATTCTCAGTTGGGTCAGCTCCTGACGATGCCCCTGGCGTTTACGGTAACCTTTACGACGCTTCGATTTAAAAACCAAAATTTTGGCTCCACGTGTCTGAGCCACAATCTCGCCTTTTACCGTAGCCCCTTCCAGCAATGGGGTTCCGACTTTCACTTCATCTTCATCAACCAGACTCAGAACTTCAGGAAACTCAATAACATCACCAGCTTCACCGGCGATTCTTTCAACCTCAATCAATTCTCCGGATGCAACTCTATACTGCTTTCCTCCGGTACGTAAAACGGCATACATTATCCGTTATTCCTCCATAAATAAACTAAAAATTCTCTCCCATCTTCTAAAATCCAGCTAACTATGCTTAATTTCAGAAACGGAAGCGCTATATAATCAATAAGTCTCAGATTGTCAAGGTCTATTCAAGTCGGGCCAAGGCTTTTTCGGCTCCCGATGCACTCAAACTGCCGGGATACTTTCGCAACAACTCAGAATAAGCCGCAACAGCCGGTTCACGCCCCCCGATCGCTTCATACGACATCGCCGTTTTAAGCAAGGCATCGGGCACCTTGGAACTTACGGGAAAATCTTTTCGCACCCTTTTAAACTCGGTTATTGCCTGAGCATACTGAGCCAGGGAGTAATAACTCTCTCCCAGCCAATAACGCGCATTAGCAGCTTTTGCCGTGCTTGGGAAATCCCTGAGATAGGTAGCAAAAAGTTTAACCGCGGTCTCATAATCACCATCATGATAAGCCATCATTGAGTTACTGTAAAGTTTCTCAAAGGCGTGCTCTTCTTTTTCACTGAAAATGGGAATAGAGGGCTCTGACTGAACCTCTTCAGACGCCTTTTTATCAGCCTTGCCCTTCTTCAATAAGACCGAATCATCGGTCGCAACCTGGGCTCGAGTCAAAGCCTGCAACTCCTCCGCCTGTTTCAGAAGTTGATCACGAACTTCATCAAAACGCAACTGCAAAGTCTCAAGTTCCAACTTCAGGCTCTGCTGACGGCCGGCTCCTGATTCAAGTTCCTGTTCCAATGCAGTTACTTTTTTCTGCAATTCCGTTACGGCCTGACGTTCATCCAAAGGAACCTTACAAGCTGTCACCAAGAGAGCTAGCACCCCCAGAAAAACTATCCGCCAGACAGAAAAACTCATTTCAACTATTGATCTCCCTCCAGCTTTCGCCAGTCCGCAAGAAAATTCTCGATTCCGATATCGGTGAGCGGGTGCTTAGCCAACTGCATCATAACTTTGAGTGGAATTGTGCAAACATCGGCACCCAACTCGGCGGCCGCCAAAACATGCTGGGGATGCCTGATACTGGCCACAATAATTTTTGTCAGGTAACCATAATTGTCGTAGATATCGGCAATCTGGCGGACTAAATCCATCCCGTCAGTCGCAATATCATCAAGCCGTCCGACAAAGGGACTGACGTAAGTGGCACCGGCTTTAGCCGCCAACAGCGCCTGCAAAGGGGAGAAGATCAAGGTCACATTAGTTTTAATGCCCATCTCGGTAAGTTCTTTGACCGCTTTTAAACCTTCAGGCAACATCGGCACCTTAATCACGATATTATCACCCAAAGCCTTAAGCTCCAAAGCCTCTTTCACCATCCCTGAAGCATCTAAAGAGATCACTTCAGCACTGACCGGCCCCGGAACCAGCTCAGCTATTTCACGTATCCCGGTAAAAAAATCAAATCCCTCTTTGGCCACCAGCGAAGGGTTGGTGGTTACCCCATCAACCAGACCATAATTCATAGCCTCTCTGATCTCATCAAGATTGGCTGTGTCGATAAAAAACTCCATCTCTTACCTCTTTTAATGCAAGCCTTGGAGGTGCAACCACAATCCGGCCCGCCACCTCTTCAGGATGTTTAAGTTGATATTGATGTAACAACCGAGAAATTGTTCTGTCAAGCCGGGGATGGAGCCACGCTGGTGCAATCTCACAAAGCGGCTCAAGAACAAATAGTCGTTTGCCAAGTTCAGGATGAGGCACCTGCAGATCCGCCTCATCAATTAAATTATCTCCATAAAAAAGGATATCGAGATCAATAGTCCTCGGCCCCCAACGCTCTTTCCGCACCCGACCCAACCGATTTTCAATTGCCAACAGTTGCTCAAGCAGTTCGAAAGCGATCAGGGAACTCTTAATAAGCGCCACGCCATTAAGAAAACCTCCCTGATCAAGATAGCCAACCGGCACCGTTTCGTAGAGGGATGAGAGTTTGCTTAAGGAGGTCGTCGGCAACTCGGAGATGGCCTGCAAAGCCTGATTAATCAAGACCCGACGATCACCGAGATTGCTGCCAAACCCGATAAAAACTTCACACTCAGAGTTCACCGATTTCAACCGGTTTTTTTTGAGGTCGTATCTTGGTTGCCGTCGGCTGATTCACCGGTACCGTTTTCCGGAGTCACATCAATTTCATCAGGCTTATCATGGGAAGCCTTTCTAAAATTGCGGATACCTTTACCCAAAGCACCACCAATCTCGGGCAATTTCCCGGTACCAAAAATAATCAGAATAATGACCAAAATGATAACGAGTTCGGGAATACCAATACCAAACATATTAACTCCATAATCCGGCTAGAGCCTGTCCGAGAATGCTCTTTTTCCCCAGCTCATCGTTATTTTTTAAAAATAATGCTCGGAATATCAGGTATATACCTGCGCTTATTTGTAAAAAATGCCTCGATCTAAGAAAAAATTTCTATTCTCGGACAACCTCCAAGTGCCGGAGAAAAAATTTGGCGGAAGTGTATGGGAATCGAACCCACCTTTCCAGGTATCAGCCGAAAACACTGGATTTGAAGTCCAGGCTGCCCACCAGTGACAGAGACACTTCCAAACAACCTCCCCTCAACTCTTTAGAAGGGAGAGGTTAATAGCAATTTTCAACCTCAAAGTCAATGCCATTTCGAAAATAGGGAACCAAAAAAGCTTTCACCATTACCTTCTTATCTTTCTAATCAAACTCTCTTCCTTAGGAAAGAACTCGGCCAATTTTTGCTGAACCGATTTTGCCTCCTCTAATGTGGCTCCACCGGGAACAAACACTCTTTGCCAAACCCCTTTCTTTTCAAGATCAACCTCAACCTGATAAGCTGCAAAGCCCTTTTTATGCAACATCGCACACTGACGAGACGCACTGTTTTTACCCCTGAAGGAACCAATGTGAATAGCGTAAGGTAACACTACAGGTTCTTCAGTCTTACCGGCAACGGCCGGGGCGACTTCTTCAAGCTGTTTTATTTCAGCGACTTCCTTCGAACCATCAGGGCTAACTTTTTCCGTTAAAAGTGATTTTTTTTCTCCAAAACTTACAGGTAAGATCGCCGGCGTTTCAGTTTTTTTCACAGATGCTACTGCCGGCGTGACTAAAACTGCCGTATGCTTGGCAACAATCTTCTCCTGTCCTTCTCCAGCCGACTGACTCACAACCGCCGCCGCCAATCCATCGCCTACCTTTTGCGACAAAGTTTCTGCCTTATCTTCTTTGAAATCTACAGCTTCAACCTCAACAGAATCATCTCCGCCTTGTCCGCTTATGGCTTTTTCTTGAACAACC
>JAYEMC010000006.1:0-6967 GCA_034717935.1 Pseudomonadota bacterium
TGTATTGCGCCCGAAAAACCACGACTCCTTGTATATCGAAATTTTTACTTAGCCATCCCGTTAAAAGAGCTTATTTTAGAATGAAGTGGGCGAAGCAATGTTCGTCGTTATGAGCTGCAACCTGACTTAGAATTATGGGTGCTTGAATAGTTATGAAAAATGTAGTATTGGGATGCGCCTTGTGAAAAATGGCAGTGCGGGAAGCACTCTATCTGAACTACTATAAACCTTTATCGCGGAAAGAGTTCATGGAATATTTTGATATTTTAAGTGTGATCGGTAATACGCCGGTGTTGCGGTTGGCGAAAATTTCTTCTATCCCGATTTTTGCTAAAGCCGAATATTTGAATCCTGGTGGCAGTGTTAAGGATCGGGTGGCCAAATATATGATTACTCAGGCTGAAAAACGGGGTTTCTTGAAGCCGGGCTCGACAATTATTGAGGCAACCTCGGGCAATACCGGTATCGCCGTCGCTTTTGTTGGTGTTCATCGTGGTTATCGAGTGATTATTGTGATGCCTGAAGATATGAGTGAAGAGCGCAAAAAAATTATCAAAGCGCTCGGAGCGGAATTGGTTTTGACACCGGCTAAAGAGAGTTTGACCGGTTCGGTCAGTAAAGTTAAGGAGCTCGCCGCCGGTATTGAAAATTCCCATATTCTGGGTCAGTTTGAGAATCCTGATAATCCGGAGATCCACTATCGGACAACCGGTTCCGAGTTGTGGAAACAGCTCGAAGGCAACGTTGATGTTTTTGTCGCCGGTGTCGGCAGCGGCGGTACATTAGGTGGTGTCGGCCGATTTTTGAAAGAGCAGAATCCGCAAGTCACTGTTGTTGCCGTTGAGCCGGAGAATTCTGCGGCCCTCTTGGGGCAAGAGCCGGGCTTGCATCAGATTCAGGGGATTGGTGATGGTTTTGTGCCGCCGGTTCTCGATGTCTCCCTGATTGATGAGGTCATCACCGTTAGTGATGAGGACGCAATTGCCACGGCCCGGAAACTGGCCCGACTAGAAGGCACCATGATTGGTACTTCCTCCGGGGCCAATGTTTGGGCGGCAATGAAACTGGCTGAGCGTTTTGGCCCGGATAAACGGGTGGCAACAATTTTGCCGGATCGGATTGAAAGATATTTCAGTACCAGCCTGATTTGAAGGAATTAATTAAATTATGGAACTCTATAACTGCTCCTTAGAAGAGCTTTGGCAGCGTCTCGAAAAGGATGAGATCTCCTCAGTCGAAGTGACGCGCTCGGTTTTTAAACGTATCGCCGAGGTTGACGAGACGATTGCGGCCTATCTTGAGATTGATGAAAAAGGGGCACTGGCCCAGGCTGAAGCCGCCGATGAACGCCGCCGCAAAGGTGATGAGACGACCCCGGTTACCGGAATCCCCTTAGGTTTGAAAGATCTGCTTTCTACCGTGGGCCTGAAAACGACTTGTGGCTCAAAAATGTTGGCCGACTATCGCCCGGAGTATGATGCTACAGTGGTCACCCGCTTACGTGAAGCAGGAGCCGTGATTACCGGAAAACTGAATATGGATGAATTTGCGATGGGTTCATCAACCGAAAATTCAGCTTTTAAACCGACCCGCAATCCCTGGGGTCGGGGCCGGGTGCCGGGCGGTTCCAGTGGCGGCTCGACCGCCGCTGTCGCTGCCGCCACGGCAATTGCGACGTTGGGCTCAGATACCGGTGGTTCAATTCGTCAACCCGCCTCTTTTTGCGGGGTTGTTGGTCTGAAACCGACCTATGGCCGGGTTTCGCGATATGGCTTGGTCGCCTTTGCCTCTTCACTTGACCAGATTGGCCCGGTAACTTTAACTGTGGCCGATGCCGCCCTGTTGCTCGGCGTGATTGCCGGGCATGATGAGCGTGATTCAACCTCGGTTGAGAGAGCGGTTCCAGACTATTACGGCGGTCTTAAAGAGGATATTAAAGGTTTAAAGATTGGCCTTCCCCAAGAGTATTTCGGCACCGGTCTTGATGCGGAAGTCGAGGCCGCAGTCCGGCTCGGTTGCCGTCAACTGGCTGATGCCGGAGCTCAATTTGGTGATGTTTCGCTGCCGCATACCGATTATGCGGTGGCGACCTACTATCTTCTGGCAACTGCTGAAGCGAGTTCCAATTTGGCCCGTTATGATGGTGTCAAATACGGTTTTCGCGCTGATGATACGGATGGTTTGGTCGATATGTACCGCACAACCCGGGCTCAAGGCTTCGGTGATGAGGTCAAACGACGGATTATGCTTGGTACTTATGCTCTGTCGGCGGGTTATTACGATGCCTATTATCGCAAAGCCCAGCAGGTGAGAACCTTGATTACCCGGGGTTTTGATGAAGTTTTTGCTGATAATGATATCATCGTCGCTCCGGTTTGCCCGACCCCGGCTTTTGCCTTCGGAGAGAAGGTTGACGATCCTTTGTCGATGTATCTTTCCGATATCTTGACAATTCCGGTTAATCTAGCCGGTCTGCCGGCGATTTCGGTGCCTTGTGGTTTTACCAAAAGCGGGCTCCCGATCGGTTTGCAGTTGATTGCCAAACCTTTTGCTGAAGAGACTCTTTTGCGGGTGGCCTGGCATTACGAACAGATGGCCGGCTGGGCTGGTCGACGGCCGGAACTGGTCACAAAGGCGGTGAATTAATTATGGATTATGAAATTGTTATCGGCTTGGAGGTTCATTGTCAGCTATTGACCGAGACCAAGATTTTTTGTGGTTGTTCAACCCATTTTGGTAATCCTCCGAATCAGAATACCTGTCCGGTCTGCACCGGAATGCCCGGAGCTTTGCCGGTATTAAATCGCAAGGTTGTTGATTTCGCGATTCGGGCCGGTCTGGCAACCGCCTGTGAGATTACGCCAAGCAGCGTCTTTGCCCGCAAAAACTATTTTTATCCGGATCTGCCGAAAGGTTACCAGATCTCGCAATTTGAACTGCCTATCTGCCTTGGCGGTTACCTCGATATTGAGGTTGCAGGGGAGAGCAAACGCATCGGCATTACCCGGATTCATATGGAGGAAGATGCTGGTAAACTGGTTCATCCCGAACATGAGCACGGTGTCAGTTATGTCGATTACAACCGCGCCTGTGTACCCTTGATCGAGATTGTCAGCGAACCGGATATGCGCTCAGCCGCCGAAGCCGTTGCCTATCTTAAGGCGATGCGTGAGATTATGGTATATCTTGGGGTTTGCGATGGCAATATGGAGGAGGGTAGCTTTCGCTGTGACGCCAATATTTCGCTTCGTCGCTGGGGTGCACCGGAATTCGGAATTCGGGCTGAATTGAAGAATATGAACTCATTTCGTAATGTCCAGCGGGCTATTGAATATGAGGTTGAACGTCAGATGGATATCCTTGATGGCGGCGGTCAAGTGGTTCAGGAGACCCGTTTGTGGAATGTTGATCGCGGTATCAGTATGTCGATGCGCGGCAAAGAAGAGGCGCACGACTATCGTTATTTCCCTGATCCAGATCTTTTGCCGGTGGTTGTCGATGCGGCTTGGGTCGAGGAGGTTCGCCGGAGTTTGCCGGAACTTCCGGCGACCAAGCGTCAGCGCTTTCTCGATGACTACGCGATTCCTTTGGCTGATGCCGAAGTTCTGACCGCAGACCGGGCCATGGCCGATTATTTCGAGGCGGTCGTAAAACTTTCTTCCTCGCCGAAATTGGTAGCCAACTGGATTATGGTTGAGCTCATGAAATTTCTCAATGACGATAAAACCAACATTATTAAATGTCCGGTAACGCCTCAGGGTCTGTCGGAACTCTTAAGTTTGATTGAAGATGGTACGATCAGCGGCAAGATCGGCAAACAGGTTTTTGCGCAAATGTACAGCACTGCCGATAACAGCCCTCGAAAAATTGTTGAAGATCAGGGCTTGGCCCAAATGTCGGATTCGGGTGAACTGGTAGCCATGATTGATGAGATCATTGCCGCCAACGGCGATAAAGTTACGGAG
This sequence comes from Pseudomonadota bacterium, assembly GCA_034717935.1. GTDB lineage: Bacteria > Desulfobacterota > Anaeroferrophillalia > Anaeroferrophillales > Tharpellaceae > Tharpella. Next base: position 3,966 of record JAYEMC010000006.1, read on the forward strand.
TATCAGCAGGGTAAAGTTAAACTTTTTGGTTTTTTTGTCGGTCAGGTGATGAAACAGAGCAAAGGTCAAGCCAATCCGCAAATGGTCAACAACCTGCTTAAAGAGAAAATTGGTTGAGCTGTGAGTTGTATGGGTTTTACTGTTGAAGTGTGACTGAAACGTCCCATATTGTGAGACTTTTTTGTCTTATTAACAGGCTGCGAGCTCTCTTTTTTTGTAATCTCATTTATAATAAATATTCGGCATCAGTTTCAAACTGTCTCGGATGCGGTCATTTCTGGACATTTGGCGGTCGTGAAGTTCGCGTAAGAACTATAATGTTAGCCCGCCAATTGTCAAGATGTGACCCCGTTAGTGAGGGCGAAGCAAAGTTTTTCTCCATTTGCTATAGCTTTATTGTTGGCAGCCGAATATTTCCATTTATATATTGCAACCATCTGGTTTTTAATATATATTAGAAGTACGCTGTTTAAAGTTCTACGCTGGTCTGAATAATGCATAAGCCATAAAAGATAGTAGCTGTATTAGTAATGTTAAGTGGACAATTTATACTGTAAAGGTTTTCTTACTGTTTATGTTTTTTCAAAGAACGTTGAAAAAAGAGATATCCTGTGTTGGTATCGGCCTGCATTCTGGAGAGAAGGTCAAGCTTGTCTTGAAACCGGCTCCGGCTGGACATGGAGTCAAACTGCAGCGGGTTGAGAACGGTCGGGTTATGACGACGATTCCGGCAGCTTCGGACTATGTTGTTGATACCTCTTTGGCTACAACATTGGGGCGTGACGGTTTGGTCATTGGAACCGTTGAACATCTGCTCTCGGCCTTTTCCGGCCTCGGAGTTGATAATGCTCTGGTTGAAGTTCACGGGCCTGAAGTGCCGATAATGGATGGCAGCGCTAATCCGTTTGTTTATCTCATAAAGACGGCAGGGGTTAAACGACAGGTTGAGGCCAAATGTTACATGCGCATGACCGGTACCGTGACCGTTAATGATGGTGACAAATGGGCCCGTTTGGGGCCGCAGCCTCCCTCTTCCAAGGCTTCTCTTTCAATTATCAGCCATATCGAATTTGATCATCCGATGATCGGTTCCCAAAGTTTTAACTTCTCTTTTTCCGATGCTTCCTACGATCGTCATATCAGCCGAGCTCGAACCTTCGGTTTTCTGCATGAAGTCGAATGGATGAAAGCCAACAACCTCGCTTTGGGTGGATCCTTGGACAATGCTATTGTTCTTGATGAATACTCTGTGCTTAATGATGATGGCTTGCGTTTTGCCGATGAGTTTGCCCGCCATAAAGTCTTAGACTGTTTTGGCGATGTCAGTCTCTTGGGTATGCCCCTGATCGGCGTGCTCGAGTCTAATAAAACCGGCCATGCCTTAAACCATAAGCTGGTTCAAGCCGTGCTTGCCAAGGCTGAGGCCTGGGAAAAGGTAACTACCGGTGAGTGGCTTGACGGTTCACTGCCAACCTTTGCGGTTCCGCGCTTAGTGATGGATGAAGCTTTGTTTTAGCGGACTTCTAATCCGTAGGCGGGGGGGGCAAGTCCTCCTTGGAACGCCAATAATTAAGGGGTTAGCATTGATTTGTTAACCCTTTAATTATTTAAAGGCCCACTTCGCGCCAGTACAGGGCCGCTCGTTTTTTGATCGATTCCGGATCCACCTTGCCGGTACTGGTAATTACTCGGCTGAGTTTTTCCGGTACTTCAATAAGGTTTGGTTGCCAGCCGCATTTCATCTTGAAGGCGTATTTGCGTTGCAGAGTCTCTTGGTTGAAAATTTCAAGATCGGCGCTGGAACAGGGCCGCCAGAGCAGATTGAGTCCCTCTAAAATCACCTCTTCCTGATAGACGCTGCGGGCAAAAAGACAGATAACCAGAGAGTTTAAGAGCATTCTGAAACGGGTTTCGTCGACCAGTTTTCCGACCTGTTCTTCAAGGCTTAAATCGCTGGTCAGGCACTCCAGGTCAATGGCGTAACCGGCTCCGTCAAGATGGGAATGGCGCGGTCCCATAAGCCAGTCGGTGAAGGTGTTTTCGCCGGTCATGTAGCCGGCTCCTTCGTTACCGCCGAAGGTTATGGCAAAATCGCGGCCGCCGTAGCGGGCGGCGCAAAAAGCCGCCCCTTTTTCGAGATCACGATAGAAATCGGTAGTTTGGCGGGCCATTTGGTCGAGAACTTTGAGATAGGTGTCGGCATCTCCGAAATGGAGGATGACGCCGTTGGTTTGGGTTGTGTCGATGAGGCCGCCGAGAAAGGCTTCGGTGGCCCAGGCGAGGGTTACGCCGAGCGACATTGCGTCCCAGCCCTCTTTTTCCACCTTGTGGAGCAAGCGCAGGATGTCGTCCGGGGAATCGATTGAGAGGTTACTGCCAAGGGCGTAGATAAGTTCAAAATCATAAGAGACCTGAAAAGTTTTGAAACCGTGCTCTTCATGAAATTGCTCTCGCAACGTAGCTAAATGAATACAGCCGCACTGGCAGTGGGCGCAGGCTATCTGCTGGGAGAGGTAACGGTCACCAAAGACCTCGCCGGAGATTTTATCAGCTCCTTCGAACCAGGGTTGGTTGAAATTGCGGGTCGGCAGGCCTAAGTTTTGGTTGAGTTTGAGGATGTTGCCGGCGGTTCCGAGATCGTGGTACTTGTGCATGACGCCGGATGAGACCACGGCTTCATAGATGCCGTCATAGAGCCCCTTAAATCTCTTTTTGTCGGTAATCTTCTGATATTTATTGCCCCCGATAACCAGAGCTTTTAGCTTCTTCGAGCCGAGGACTGCGCCGAGACCGAGACGTCCGAAGTGGCGTTGGGTATCAACCGTAGCGCAGGCGTAGGTGGAGAGACGCTCGCCCGCCGGACCAATTCTGAGAATACTTTTTTTGCCGGGTTGAGCCCAATCCCGAGCCCGTAAGATACGCTCGGTGGCTGAAGCGGATTGTCCCCAAAGGGCGCGGGCCGAGCGAAAAATCACCTGATTTTCATCGATATCTAAAACCAC
>JAYEMC010000007.1:0-6958 GCA_034717935.1 Pseudomonadota bacterium
ATTGTGCGATAATAGGCATACTCCATTCGGGTTGCCATTGTCGCTTGCAGACCCCGAATAATCTCCTCAATCACAAAACTTTCAAACGAAAAACCTGCCACCGGATGAATTAGAAGCGAATCAAGATCTACAATTTTTAAAAAACTATGCAGGAGGCCCTGATCCCGAAAGAAGCCTTTTTTTGCTTTCTGCACCTTTTTTAATAAATTATCAGTAAATGGAGGCAAATTTCGCCACAAAAATGTCTGGTGAACAATATCCAAATACTCTTTTATCGTTGTAACACTTACTTCCAACGCCCTAGCCATCTCACTCATATTGAGTTGGTGACCTGAGAACTGAGCCAAAAGTAGCAAGAATCTCCTGAATGTGTAAATATTGAGTCTCGGGAAAAGCATGCGAATATCCCGACCAATATAACTTTGAATATAATTTTCCTGCCACTGATCATAGAAATGAGGGTTACTCTCACTCTCTATCAACGGCTCAGGAAATCCGCCCTTGAACCAGACCTGCATACTTTCAAGTAGACTCAGCTGACTGAAAAATTAACCCGCAAGGTATGCGGCTATATGTTTGATCTTTGATCTTGCAACCCCGGTTTTTTCCGCAAATTCCGACCATTGTTTTATGGCATCACCGACCTCGTCGGTTATCTCTTTAACCTCTTTTGCGGAAATACCGCAAGCTTCCGCTAGTTTTACGAAATGAGCCATAGCTGGAGCTAGTCCTTCACCGGCAACTGTGGTGCTATGTTCGCCGCCCGGACCGTATGAAAAAGTCAGGTCGTAGGCTGGAGACAGAACCCATTGCCCTCTGGTGTCATCTAGCCTAAAGCTAAAATTTTTGCCATGATCATCACGGTTGTGACTTAAAACGTTAAAAACCATTAAACGAAAGGCTTGAAGTAGGTCGGCATGGTTACGGGTCAGTATTGATACAACTTTGAAAAGATCACCATAGTCACAGGCCGGGATGCGAAAGTTTGTCTGAATAAGGTTGGAGAATGTATGAATGTGGTAACGCCGGTTTCCGGAGTCTCGATCAAAGCGTTTGACCCCAAAAAAAGCATCGCCCTGGCGGGTTTTGAATAGCCTGATGGCAGGCATCTTCAAGCCTGCCGCAGTTGCCATCAGAGCGTACGAGTATTCGATCAGTCCAGCATCGAGAGCATCATTTTTTGCCGAAAATTTGATAATCCAGTGTTCAAATCCGGAAGACAGATCATCCTCCCCGCTTATCAGGGTTTCATTGACGGGATTAAATCCGACCAGTATTTTGGGACGTGCTCCGCCGGGGCTGCCTCCAGCCCGCAAAAGACTCGGCAGAATCTCAACGTCTTTTCCAGCAATTATCTTTCTTGAATTTGAAGCCAGTTTATCAAGATCAAAATATTTATCACCTAAATAATCTACCACGGCTGGCGGACGATAGGTCAGGGCTCCCATGGTTCTTTTCCCCAAAAACTGGAGACGATCGAGCGGAGTCAGGGAAGCCGGTTCGATTCCGGCTTTTCGAAAATGACGATCCATGAGCATCAGCCCCCAACCGTCCGGCAGAGAGTCATCAAAAAGACCAAACAGAGGACCAAATTCACGTTGTTTATGCTCAAAAAGGCCGGATTTCAAGGGCAGGTGAAAAGGTGATAGCTGAAGGTTGCGCTGCAACCAGTCAGGGCTATACTCGAAAAAAAGACGATGTCTTTGAATCGCCAAAGTTCCAACCAACAGGGAGAGATTCGGTTTAACTGTAAAAAAAACCTCGACTTCACGGAGTTTGTCGGACATTTCAGATTCTTCCTCGTTGAAGCCCCTTTTTCTGTTCCTGCTCTCTTAACTGGGCTAGTGATTGCGCTTGTAAAGGATGAAAAAGTTCGGAAAACTCGGCCAATCGATCCATGGCTTGGGCCAGTCGCAGGAGATTTTTCAGAGAGATCAAACCACAGGTTTCAAAACGTTTCAACGAGGATTCGCTGACTCCGGCCCGTTGCGCCAAAGTACTTCGCTTATAACCTCTCTGCAACCGTAAGGCTTTGAAACGCTGCGCCAAGAGCATCCCCATTTCCTGCGGTGTAAAAGTTTCAGTAATTGAAAGCATGGCTTAACCTTAGCCTAAAACCGTCCAAAGGTCAATATATTATCTATTAATTGATCATTCACTACCCAAAAGCCAATATTTTATCTCTTCTAAAAGAGTGACTATTCCTAAAAAAATAAGGAATTCACTCAATCTGCAGAGTGGCGACAAAATTGAAATAGTTATCACAAGCAATATGAATCTATTCCATACCGCCCACACATGTCCCCGGTTTTTCCCGGCAACCAAGAGTCTGTCCAAGAATAGGATTTTTTTCTCAGATCAAGGCATTTTTTGACAATAAAGCATACCCCAAGGGCACTTCCTACGGGCGCAACATACACCCAGTATTTCGAGCATTATTTTCAAAAAATAACGACCGAAGGAAGTGCTGGCAGTGCGCCGAGCTGGGGGAAAAGACATTCTCGGACAGGCTAGTCAACCACCTCGTTTCCCGCTGCAGTCAAACTCTCAGCCAAGGCCTTTTGTGCTTTTGCCTCACCATGCACGAGTTTAATCTTTCCCGGTTTTTCCGCCATCGCCGCAACCCACGCCATAAGATCATTGCAATCGGCATGAGCCGAATAGCCGCTCAGCTGATGCACCCGCGCCTTAATATCATATTTTTTATCATCCAGATAAACATAGGCCCCAGAGCGCCGATGATATCGCAAGATATCCCGGCCCGGCGTTCCATAGGCCTGGTAGCCGACAAAAAGGATATCATTTTTACGCTCACCAATCCCGGCTTTTAAATGATCAACAATCCGACCGCCGCTGCACATCCCGCTACCGGCAACAACCACCCCCGGCCCCGCATAGTCGAGCAGGCGATGATGCCGTTTATAACTATCGACCCCATACAGATTATCAAAATCAAGCGGATGATCACCAGCCGCCAAAAGCCCCCGACTCTCCTGATCCCAGAATTTACCCAAACTTGCATAAATATCGGTAATCTTCAAACCCAGCGGCGAATCAAGGAATACCGGCACCCGGCTCCCGGCCAGATCCGGAAATTTCTCCTGCCACTCCCGCACAGAAAAAAGCCGATCCATCTCATAGATCAGCTCCTGAGATCGCCCCAAGGAGAACGCCGGAATAAAAACCTTACCGCCATCGAACAGAGCCTGACTTAAAACCGCACCCAAGCGCTCAATCCTAAATTGCCGATCCCCGTGAACCCGATCACCATAAGTTGACTCCATCACCAACAGATCACAAGGCTCCGGAATATCAGGATCCGGCAATATCGGCGTTTCGCGACTGCCAAGATCGCCGGAAAAGACAATCGTCTCACAATCTCCCGAAAACCGCACCCAGGCCGACCCCAGAATATGCCCGGCCCGACCCAACTCAAACCGAACTCCACGCTTTAACTCAAATCTCTTCCCATACTCAAAACCCCAGGTCAGCCGCTCAATCTCCTCTAAAATCCGCGCCCGTTCATCCGGCTTAAAATTACTGAAACTTAAAGCATCCTCAAGCATCGGCGCCAACAAAAAAGAGGTCGCCTCAGTCGTGATTATCTCACCCCTGAAACCACCTCTTATAATTTCCGGCAACCGCCCGATATGATCAATATGAGCATGCGTCAAAAACAGAAAGTCAATCTCATCCGGCGGCACCGACCACTCAGCCATCGGCATCACCCGATCACCACCCTGAGCCAAACCACAGTCAACCAGAATATTAACCCCGTTGACCCGCAACAGATGACAAGACCCGGCAACTGTCTTTTCACCACCAAGATGAATCAATTCCATATTCAGACCACCATCCCCACCAGGAAAAGGAAACGCTGTAAATTCAGTAAATTGCAAAAACAGATAAGTAAATATTCGGCTTGCTCAATAGGCATTCTTAATTGTGGTGAAATTCAGCAAAAACCGGGGACATAACCTGATTCTCCGTAGGAAATCAGGTTATGTCCCCGGTTTTAATTGATCTAGATCAAAAGGAGAAAGATGTTGCACTTCGCCCGTCATCGAATTATTTGTCAGGTTTACCAGGTAGAGATAATTGCAGTTCGGATAAGCCTTCCGATAGGCTTTCAGCCCTCTGTAATCTGTAGATTTCAGGCATTTTTTGTATTTAATCTCAACCGGCTTCAATTCCCCGCCATCATCCAGAATCAAATCCACCTCCTGTCTATTTTTGGTACGCCAGAATTTGATTTGATCGGGCATCACCCCTGACTTGATCAATTCGGAAATCACATATCCCTCAAATAGAAATGAACTGTCCTGCCGCATATCATGAGGATTGAAATTGTTGATAAAAAAATTTCGCAGCCCGTTATCCAAAAAATAGATCTTGGGAGTTTTCACCAACTCCTTGTTGCGATTCATAAACCAGGGAGAGTGGACAGTAACGACAAATGTCTCCATGAGAATTTCAACATAGTTTTTTGCCGTTTTTTCATCTATAGTAGCCACTTGTGCCAACCGGCTATAACTGGTTTCCCGGCCATGGTTAACAGCAAGATGGCGGATTAATGTTTTCGCATGTTTGATTCGGTCTATCTTTAGGAAATCGACCAGATCTTTTTTGACATAAAGATCAAAAATTGAAGCCAAAACCTCTCTCTTCTCCCGCTCATCCACCTGTGCCACTTCGGGATAACCACCATAGATCAAAAAACGATAGAATTCCTCGAAGGCATCTGGAAGTAAGGCGTCAAGGTTGTTGCACTGGATAATAGATACCTTTTGCAGCTTTTCGTTTATATCGTCTCTGCCACAAAAATGGAGGTACTCCTGAAAACTCAAAGGGTAGATGCGTAATATCCGTTTGCGCCCGGCAAGGCTCTCATGAATCTGCTCGTTTATTGCTAGAGATGAAGATCCGGAGGCATATATTTTTATATTGGGATGGTGATCACAGACAGATTTCAATGCCCTGCTGATATCAGAATATCTCTGGAATTCATCAAGGAAGAGGATAAATAATTTCTGCTGTAACGCTTGATACCCGCTCAGCTTTAAGGTATTAATAAGGTTTTCGTAACTACTGACTTGCTCGTAATGAGAGTAGATATCCAGATCTAGAAAAAGGCAGTGATGATCGCTGTTGAACTGATTGTAAAGGCGTCTCAGCAAAGTAGTTTTACCAACCTGGCGAGGACCGATCAAAATCGTGATTTTACCGTTATTTTTTTGTCTCTCTAATGCGGGATAAATCTGTCTATTTCTATACATAATCCCAACCTCAACATAAATTACGGAGCTTGCATGCGTAAAAAGATATACTATTCCGGAACACATGTCAAGAATATCATTTAGTTTAGAAACCGATCCCCAATCAAGACTTCAGAATGAAGAAGAAAAATTGACCAACCTTCCGCTTTACGCCATCAGCCAGATTCAAAATGAATGTAAGGAATAACCGATCATCTTCAATAAAAGGCACCAACAATTCTGCCCCGGCTTTCCGGTGTAGATTGTAACTCTCATTGACAAAGAGATCTAAACTTGGTAGATTGAATTGTCCGTTAAACCCAAGCTAACAAAGGTAAACAGCCATGATAACAAGGGACATTTCAACTACAATTAAGCGATTTGCGAAACAATATCCTGTAGTAACAATAACCGGGCCGCGCCAATCTGGAAAAACTACGTTGTGCAAAGCCCTATTCCCGGAATATACCTACAGCAACCTGGAAAGCCTCGAAGAGAGAGATTTCGCTACCAGAGACCCGAAGGGCTATCTCGCCAGGTTTGCTCAAGGAGCTGTTATTGATGAGATTCAACATGCTCCCAATCTGCTCTCCTACATACAGGTAAATGTCGATGAAAAACCACAACCGGGCCGCTACATCCTGACCGGTAGCCAGAATTTCGCCTTATCCAACAGTATCAGCCAATCATTGGCTGGGCGCACGGCAATTGCTCGCCTGTTACCTTTTAATATGTCTGAAATCAGTCGAATCAAGCCCCCGGAATCTCTTGACCAACTACTTTTCACGGGTGCATATCCCCGGATTCACGATCAAAATCTCGACCCCACTGAGGCCTTGTCATTTTACTTAAATACCTACATAGAAAGAGATCTTAGAACCTTAATCAACATCAAAGATCTTTCACGTTTCACAACGTTTCTTAAACTATGCGCTGGCCGTAGTGGCCAACTATTAAACTTTAGTTCTCTGGGAAATGATTGCGGCGTAAGCCACAATACCATCTCCCATTGGATCTCCATGCTGGAAGCCAGTTTTATAATAAAACTGTTGCAGCCCTACCATAACAATTTCAGAAAAAGGCTAATCAAGTCACCAAAACTCTATTTCCTGGATGTTGGACTTGCCACCTTTCTTTTGGGCATCCAGGATAAGCAACAACTAAGCACCCACCCCCTACGCGGGCAGCTTTTTGAAACCTTAGTGGTTACGGAATTCCTCAAGCACAGGTTCAACCTTGGGAAAACTGATAATCTCTATTTTTTTCGGGATAGTAAAGGTAATGAAGTCGACATTATAATGGAATACGGAAACCAACTTTTACCCATTGAAATCAAATCGGGAATAACTATCACAGCTGATTTCTTTAAAGGCTTGAATTATTTCCGCAAACTTGCCGACAGTCGGGTAGAAAATGCCTGGCTAATCTACGGAGGCCAGGAAAAACGTCTCCAGGAAAAGACAGCCATCTATAGCTGGAAATCTCTTGCAGATATTGAACTACCCTGAAAAGAGTGTGACAATTTCAGCAAAAACCGGGGACACAACCAGATTCTCCGCAGGAAATCGGGATTGTGTACCCTGGTTCTGCGGGTTATAGGTATTATGTCCCCGGTTTTCCAGTGTTACCCCTGCTCCCACTCGAAAGCGGAAACATTTTTCTCCTGATCATCAAAAAGAATATGCTCCATACCTCATCCCCCA
>JAYEMC010000008.1:0-6956 GCA_034717935.1 Pseudomonadota bacterium
CGAAAATATTCAAGTTGTTCAGCATCCATTTCAGGTCTCCATTATTCTTTAGATCGTCCTGTATCTACACAAAACCACATATTTTTCTTGAGGTAAATCACTAACCGTTATCCAATAAGATTCACCATTGAAAAAGACCACAGATTTTTAATCGGCGCAGTTTATACTATAAAGGTGCCGGGCAAAGCAACTAAAACCTAACAAGACGGAACAAGAACCCAAAAGGTTTGAGAACAGATCAAGATAAAGCTTCGCAGATTGCTGATGTAACCTGTTTAACTTCGTCGGCCTCGGTAATGAAAGGGGGCATAGTATAGCAAAGATTAGCAAAAGGCCGCAACCAGACACCGCGCTCTACAACCCTCTCCTGAATCTTTTTAACATCTATCGGATCTTTAGTCTCAACCACTCCGATAGCGCCCAAAACCCGCACATCCTTGACCGTCGGCAGCTCCCGGCAAGGCTCAAGACCCTCCTGCAAAAGGCCCTCTATTTCAGCAACTCGTTCCTGCCAGGGAGAATTTTCAAGCAGATTGATGCTGGCCAGAGCCACGGCACAGGCCAGCGGGTTGGCCATAAAGGTCGGCCCATGCATCAACATGCCCGGCCCTTTTTGCGAAATCACGTCACTGACAAAAGCTTTACTCAAGGTCGCAGCAAAACTCATATAACCACCGGTCAAAGCCTTACCGAGACAGAGAATATCGGGCGTAATTTGGGCATGGTTACAGGCAAAAAGTTCCCCGGTACGGCCAAAACCGGTCGCAACCTCATCCGCAATCAGAAGCAGGTCGTACGCATCGCACAACTCCCTGACTCGGCTTAAATATTGAGGATGGTAAAAACGCATCCCCCCGGCCCCCTGAACAATCGGCTCTAAAATAATCGCCGCCAACTCCTCATGCCGCAGTTTAACAAGTTCTGTAATTTCATCCATTTCAGACTCGTCCCAACCCCCGGCGAAAGGAATTTGTGGAGCTTTGACAAAGAGCTGCGACATCAACAGATCACTAAAAAGATGGTGCATGCCGTTAACCGGGTCACAGACCGACATGGTCGCAAAAGTATCGCCGTGATAACCCTGGCGAATCGTCAAAAGGCGCTTTTTAGCCGGCCGCCCCAACGAGAACCAGTACTGAAGCGCCATTTTGATGGCGACTTCAACGGCCACCGACCCGGAATCACAAAAAAATACCCGGGCCAGCCCCGACGGCGTCATGGCCAGCAACTTTTCAGCTAAAAGAATCGCCGGTTCATGCGTCAAACCGCCAAACATGACATGCGCCATGTCATCAAGTTGGCTGGTCATCGCGGCATTAAGAACAGGATGATTATATCCGTGAATCACGGCCCACCATGAAGACATCCCGTCAATCAGTTGGCGACCGTCATGCAGAGTCAGTCGCGTTCCGGAGGCCGACTTTACGGCATAAGGAGGAATCTGCGCCGGAGCTGCCGAATAGGGGTGCCAGAGAACTTCGGCATCCCGTTTAATCAGGTCGGTATAATGATGGTCAGCATGCATAACTATTTTTTCCGACCCATTTTTTTCGACTCACTATTTTTACGACCTAATCTACCCGCAGCATCACGCTCACCGCCACGCAAAAGCTCCCGAATTTCAGAATCGCCCGCTGCGAAAGCCTCCTTCAGACAGTCATGAGCCCGCCAATAGTCAATATCCGCGCCACAAGTAAAAAAGTCGACTGCGGCATAGCCATGTTCGGGCCAAGTGTGAATCGCCAGGTGCGACTCAGCAATAACAACCACCCCACTAATCCCGTGCGGCTGAAAACGATGAAAGACAGATTCAACAATAGTCGCCCCGGAAGCCCGAGCCGCCACCATCATAAACGCCTCAATTTTATCAAGATTATCAAGCACCTTTTCGTCACAGGAAAAAAGTTCTACCAGCAGATGTCGACCTAAGACTTCCATTTTTTTTAACCTGTTAAATTTAGAGGTCTGACCCCACACCGAGATTGTGTGGAGTTTTCACAGAGACGTCAGCCTTAATAAGTTTCCGGCGACAAGTCAACAAACTTTTTTTTCGCCTTGACATTAATACGCAGTCAAGAGATATAAGACAACTTTTATCATAAAGCTGTTCGTACCTCAAACCCCATGACAAAATAAACTCCAACTTGTGATGTTTACAACAATTAAAAGTGCTTCTCTGGCTGGCATTAAAGCCTTGCCGGTTGAAGTTGAAGTTGATGTTTCGCGCGGCCTGCCCAACTTTGTCGTCGTCGGCCTGGCCGACAACGCCATCAAGGAGAGCAAAGAACGGATCCGCTCGGCCATTAAAAATTGCGGATTCAAATTTCCCGCTCGCCGGATCACCGTCAATCTGGCCCCGGCCGACCTGCGCAAAGAGGGCACTGCACTCGATCTGCCGGCCGCCTTAGGGATTATTACCGGCGACCATAAGGAGCTGCAAAAAACTTCAGTCTTTAACGATTATCTTTTCTGCGGCGAGCTTTCATTGAATGGCCGGGTTAAAGAGATTCGCGGGGCGTTGCCGATCGCTCTGGCCGCCCGCGAGAGCGGCTGCAAAGGTATTTTTTTACCCCGCGCCAATGCCGCCGAAGCCGCAGCCATTGCTGAAATCGAGATTATAGCGGTCGAAAATCTGCTCGAAACCCTGGATATTATCCTTGAGAAATGCCCTCGACCGAGTCGTCCAAAAACCTTTTCCAAAACCGAAAAACAGGCCGACAACCAACTCGATTTTGCCGATGTCCGGGGGCAGAACCAAGCCAAAAGAGCCTTAAAGATCGCTGCAGCCGGAAACCATAACCTCCTTTTTGTCGGCCCTCCCGGTAGCGGAAAAACCATGCTCGCCCGGCGTCTGCCCTCAATCTTACCATCGCTGACATTTGAAGAGGCGTTGGAAACCACTATTATTCACAGCGTCGCCGGCCTCATTGCCCCCGGCCAGGGCCTGATCAAAGATCGTCCCTTTCGCCAACCCCATCACACGATCTCCGATGTCGCCCTGATCGGCGGCGGCACCCAGCCCCGCCCCGGTGAAGTTACAATGGCCCATAACGGCGTCCTTTTTCTCGACGAATTTCCCGAGTTTCGCCGTTCCGCTCTCGAAGTTTTACGACAACCTCTCGAAAGCCGCCATATTACCATCGCCAGAGCTCAGGCTCAAGCCGTTTTCCCCGCCGAGTTCATTCTCATCACCGCCATGAACCCCTGCCCTTGCGGCCACTATGGCGACCCTTTTCATGAATGTACCTGCAGTGCCTCGCAAATCCAACGCTATCGCCATAAAATCTCAGGCCCCCTGCTCGACCGCATCGACCTCCATATCGAAGTTCCGGCAGTACCGACCACCGAACTCATCAACCCGAACCAAGCCCAAACCGGAGATAGCTCCAAAAAGATCCGCAACCGGGTCATCAAGGCGCAAAAGATCCAACGGCAACGCCTGAAAAACCACTCACGCCAAAATAACGCAGCCTTAAGTGACCGTGATCTAAAAAAATTCTGCCACCTTGATCAAGAGTGCCGCAACCTTTTGCAAACAGCCATGGATCGACTCGGTTTGAGTGCGCGGGCCTACAGTCGTATCTTAAAAGTGGCCCGCACTATCGCAGACCTGCAAGCAAGACCCGAAATCAAGAGCGCCGACATCGCCGAAGCGATCCAGTTTCGCTCACTCGATCGCCGCCTAACATTCTAAGGAATTTTATCATGGTTAATAATAATAACGACCCCTTCTCCCCCATCACATTAGGCCATCTGACCCTTAAAAACCGTTTTGTCCGTTCCGCGACCTGGGATGGAATGAGTTTCAGTGACGGTCTGTTCAGCCCGGCCCAAGTCGAACTTTACCAACAATTGAGCGCCGGCGGCGCGGCTATTTTAACCACCGGCTATATTGGCATAAACCAGCAGGGGCGCCGTAACTTGGAACAAAATATGCTCTGCAACCGTAAACAGCAGCAATCATTTGCCAAAGTTGTCGAAGTTGCAAAAAACCATGACACCTGCATCCAGGCCCAACTCGTCCATTGCGGCGGCTTGGCCGACTCTGGTATCAGCTGCCTACCAGTAGTCGCTCCGAGTGCGGTTGAACACCCACTTTTCGAACAGATCCCGCAAGAGTTGACTAAAAATGAGATCGAGACGATCATCACCGATTTTGGTGAAGCCGCTGCCCGTGCCCGGGAGGCGGGCTGCGATGGCGTCCAGATTCATGCCGCCCATGGCTACCTGATCAGCCAATTTCTTTCGCCCTTCTCCAATCAACGCACCGACGAGTATGGCGGCAACCGCGAAAACCGGGCTCGAATCCTGATCGACTGCTATAAAAAAATCAGAGAGTATGTTGGCCATGATTTCATGATTACTGCCAAGATCAACGGCTCCGACTATTTTGTAAACGGTCTTGAATGTGATGATAGCTTGGTCATAGCCCAAGAGTTGGTCGAACTCGGCCTCGATGCCATCGAAGTCAGCGGCGGCAACCAGATATCGATCCCTCTGACGCCGATACCGAAAGCCATTAAAGCCGGGGAAAACGAACTTCCTTTTGCCGCTGAGATCTACGCCTTTGCTAAAAGGTTACCAATCCCAGTAATCGCCGTCGGCGGCATCCGTTCACGAGAAATGGTGGAAGAGTTACTCGGCAAAGGGGTCTCGTTGATCTCTCTCAGCCGCCCGCTGATCAAGGAACCTGACCTTATCAACCAATGGCAAAACGGCCGCGAAGAACCGGCCACCTGCAACTCCTGCAATCGCTGCTTCATCCCGGCCTTCAAAGGCAAAGGCATCAAGTGCATGCAGCCTCACAGATAAAGGTGTAAACAATATACTCATGAAGACTCTAAACAAAAATACCGGCATAGTTTACTCGACCGAATTTGGCAAGATGTGCCCCGGTTGCAATAAACCGACAACGAAATGTATTTGCCGAGAAAAACAATCGCCCCCTAAAAATGATGGCATTGTCAGATTAATGAGGGAAACAAAAGGAAGAAAAGGAAAAGGCGTAACCTTGATAACCGGCGTCCCCCTAAACCTGGAGGGACTAAAAAAACTAGCGAAATCCCTTAAACAAAAATGCGGCAGCGGCGGCACGCTAAAAGATGGAGTCATCGAAATACAGGGTGACCACCGAGATGTGCTCGAAAAAGAGTTAGGGCAAAGGGGTTACAACGTCAAACGTGCCGGAGGGTGAACCACTCTCATATGTTAGTGGTCGTAGAAGAATAGCGTTAATCGGTAGCTGTCACCTATTTAAATGGTCACCTATTTAAATGCGAGTAAAGTCAATGCCGGTTGGTTGGTTGGTTGGTTGGTTTCTAGTGCAGTCACATATCTAAAAGCAACAAAACAAAAAAGCATCACCCCGGTTACCGGGATGATGCTTTTGTATTTCATTAGCCTTAGGCAACAAGCGCCGGTGTAATTCTTACTATCCGACCACTGGCGCGGCTTGAGCCTGGGATTTTTGCATATGGAGAGTGATCCGGGAGATCTTGCGATCTGCGGTTCTTTTATGCATGATACCTTTACTTGCGGCCCGGCCTATCTCGGAAACAGTTTTCCGATGAACTTCAACCAGATCCATTCCTTCTGTCTTCTCGTCTACAGCGGTGTAGAACGACTTGAGTACTGTTTTCAGTTGCGAATTGACCTGACGGTTGCGCAGGCGTCTTTTCTCACTCTGTTTGATTCTTTTCAGGGCTGATTTATGATTAGCCAAAACTTATCCTCCAATAATGCCACAGATTAGCTGTAGCTATTTCTTTTTTGTTTATCTCCTCACCCCCGGAATATCCTCTTTAGAGAAAAACCGGTTTTTCCAAGGAGCGGTAGCAGGTACCAGAAAAGCGCTTTACTGTCAAGCTCTTTATCAATTATCAACTCACACTCTAGATCTCTATTCGATAAACTTACTTAAGGGAAACTCAACAATACTCTGAGCCCCAAGAGCCTTGAGCGCCGGGATAATATCCCGGACAACGGATTTACGCAAAACGACAAAGACATCAACCCACTCACTATCCATCAAGTTGGAGACCGTCGGCACTTTGGCCGGCGGTAGCAGTTTAATCGCTTCGTCGAGTTTTTCCTGTTCGATATTAAACATCACGCCGACCCGGTTACGGGATTCGAGGGCGCTTTGTAAAAGCATTATGAGACGCTCAACCTTATCTTTTTTCCAGCTATCTTCTAAAAGCTTGTGATTTGCGATCAAAACGGTTGTCGTTTCAAGAACCGTATCGATAATTTCAAGATTATTCGCTCTTAACGATGAACCGGTTTCAGTGATCTCGATAATCGCGTCGGCAAGATGGGGAACTTTAACTTCAGTCGCCCCGTAAGAGTACTCGACCTTAGCCGAAACTCCATTTTCGGCCAAGTATTTCTTCGATAAATTAACCACCTCGGTAGCAATCGTCTTGCCTTCGAGATCTTTTACCGATCTAATATCCCCGCCCTCTTTCGCGGCCAGCACCCAGCGTACCTTATTGAAAGTCGCCTTGGCATATTGGAGCTCGGTCATCTCAACAACATCAGAGCCGTTTTCGACAACCCAGTCATGCCCGGTTATACCGATATCAAGAATCCCGCTCTCGACATAACGCGCCATCTCCTGGGCCCGAATCAGCATACATTCAATCTCCGGATCATCAATCGTGGGGAAATATGAGCGTGAACTGGTGGTTATTTTGTAACCGGCATTTTTAAAGAGATCAATAGTTGCGTCCTGCAACGACCCTTTGGGAATTCCAACACGTAATTTCATTTTTTTCAGTCCTTTAATGGCTAAGGAAAAATTTCGATATACAAGGAGTCGTGATTTTTCAGGCGCGAGTCCATACAAGTAGTATGTCGAGTGTCCGTAAAAGCACGACGACGCTGGATATCGGAACTTTTTACAACGCCATCTCTATTTTTTTCCGTAGACTTTCTCTGGATCGAAAACTTTTTCA
>JAYEMC010000009.1:0-6922 GCA_034717935.1 Pseudomonadota bacterium
TTTCACTGTCGATGACCGGGCCAGATTGTATTGCATAGTGATATATTCACCGACTGTCAGGTTAGGATTAGGCCGAAAACTCTCCGGCAGGTAACCGAAATGAGGTCTGGGCTCAGCCGCTTTAAGTTCTTTACTATGGAAAATAATCTGGCCCCGGCCGGCCTTGATAAAACCCATAATGAGTTTGACGGCAGTAGTCTTGCCGGCTCCGTTGGGGCCTAAAATGCCGATGATTTCGCCTTTCTCCAGGTCTAGGGAGAGATTTGTCAGGGCTTTAACATCACCTTCCCTGCTCCGGTAGGTTTTGCTTAAATCTTTAAGAGACAGGATAGTGGTTGGTTGGTTAGTCGTCTGCTGCATATTTATTGGCGAAATCCTTTTTGCTCAATTGGCTTGCAGGCAACACCTACAGTAGATTTAGAAAATGTTCTTTTATTTGCGGGTTTTGCCGGAGAATGAAAAAAATTGATGCTACGATCAGGATTAGGCCTAAAATCAGGCCATTGCGCAGAGAGCGCTTCTTTTTCTCGTTTTTTTGCCGGTTGGAGGCAGTGTTTTCTCCAATGATACTGCGCAACGCATTTTCGTAATGATTCGGGGTAATCGTTGTCTGGCCGTCAATGTAGGCGGCCATCAGGGTTCTTTCACAGATTATATTGATTAGTCTTGGAGTTCCTTGACTGAAATGATAGATTAGGGCAATAATCTTAGGGGAAAAGATGGCCGGGTTGCTGGGGACGGCAATTTTTAGGCGATGCTGAATATAGGTTGCCGTCTCCTCCTGACTAAATGGCATCAGGCAGTAGCGGATCGTGATTCTTTGGCTGAGTTGGCGCAACCCCGGATCTTCGATTATCTCTTCAAGCTCTCTCTGGCCGACCAGAAATATCTGTAAAAGTTTCTGCTTGTTGGTCTCCAGGTTGGAGAGCAGGCGTAGCTCTTCGATGGTTTCCAGAGGCAGGTTCTGGGCTTCATCAACAATGATGACAGCTCTACAACCCTCTTCGGCTTTTTGCAGAAGGAAGTCCCGAAGTAGTCGGATCAGCTGATCTTTGGGTCTCGTGAAGATGTCGTCATCATCATTGGTAATCGCGAAATCATCAAGGATTACTCGTAAAAGATCTTGCGGGGAGAGATTTGGATTTAAGATTAGCGCAGTTTGAACATCCTCGCCAAGTTCTTTGAGCATGGTTCGTAGAAGCAGGGTTTTGCCGGTGCCGGGGTCGCCGGTGATCTGGATAAAACCCTCGCCCGCCCGGATACTGTAGAGCAGGGTCTGGAGGGCTTCCTGATGCGAGTGGCTGGGGAAAAAATATTGCGGATCGGGGGGCAGTCGAAAGGGGGCATCCTGAAAGCCGAAAAATGTCAGATAATCCAAATTCTACTCCGGGGTTGTGTACTTTACTTCATTATAAACCTTTTCAATACGCCTGAATACATGATTCCAGCCGGTTTCATCAAGTCTTTTTTGGAGTTTGAGAGAGCAGATGAATTGCTCCTCTTTGACCCTTTCGAGTTGTTCGTAAAGAGCTTTTTCAAGGTTTTTGACAAAAGGTCTTTCATGCTCGGTTTCGAGGGTGTCAGGCCCGGTTAGCGGTGGTAGTGGAATGCAGCTTACCAGCCCTTTGGCGATGGTTTCTGCGATTAATAGTTCACGAATTCCGGGCAGGTCGGTGACCACAACCCGGCAGTCGCAGGCCAGGGCTTCAAGCAGGACCAGGGGCAAGCCTTCATAAAAAGAGGGCAGAACCAGAATATGGGCGCGTTGAAAACGGGCTGCCAGTTCCGGTTGCGTAAGGGCTCCAAGAAGCTCGACGTTTGCTGTGCTTAAAGCGGTTGCGCGGATCGCTTCGGATTCCGGCCCGTCACCGCTGCCCGCTAACCATAAAACCGACTCATCTTTGAGCTCGGCAAAAGCTTTGAGTAGCCAGGGAACGCCTTTGGCCCGGCTCAATTTTCCGGCGTAAATAATGGTTGGAAGTTTCTCTTTTGCGCCGAGATTGCGGCAGAAGAGGTCTTGGCGGTAGCCGGTTCCGGTGACCACGACTCGGTCGGCCGGAAAACCATATTCTTTAATCACCTGTCGGCGCTGGTCATGGTTCAAAACCATAACCCGATCTACCCGGCTGACCCCTTTGATGACCTTGGTGGCAAGTGGTTGCGCCAGTTTGAGTTTGCGCAATTCGGTACCGTGAACCGAAGTGACGACCGGGATTTGCGGAAAAAGCTCTTTGGCCAGGGCAGTCATGATCCAGAGGTGGTGGGTATGGATGATATCGGGAGAGAACTTGGCTACGGCCTCTTTTAAAGTTTTACAAAAGGCCGCTTCGTATTGTTCAAGGTGGAGACGGTTAAAGGCCGAAAAACGGCTGCTCGGATAGGGCATAACCGCACTCATACCGGTAACCGGAAAGGGTAGGGATTCAGTCTCGAAATGGACGGGGAAAATATTTTCGGCGTCTATCTCGAGATTAGTTTCATCAACCGGCATCGCTGCGGGCAAGCCGCAGACGACCGCTTGTTCAATTTTGTTTGCGGCCGCTTCCCGGACAATGGCTTGCAGGAATACGCCGCTGCCGGTTTTCCCGGGGATTTGCGATAAACAGTGAAGAATTCGCATTTATTGTCAGTTTACCTTAATTCTTCCCAGGCTTTAACGGCCGCTTGACGGCCCTGGTTGATACAGTCGGGAATGCCGATCCCGCGGTAACCTGCCCCGGCCAGGAAGAGACCTTTCTGCTCTTTGGTGATGGCCTCGATAGCTTCAAGGCGGTCGAGATGGCCGATTACATATTGAGGCATGCCTTGAGGCCAGCGATAGATCCAGCTTTTTTCCGGTGGAGTGTTGATCCCCATGATAGAGGAGAGTTCTTCTTTAACCAAAGAGAGCATCTCCTGATCACCGCAGGCCGCCAGTTCCTGACGTTGCGCTCCACCGACAAAAGCCCGCAGCAAAACCATGCCTTGCGGGGCGCGATGAGCCCACTTAATGGAGGTCCAGGTAACCGCCATGATGCGGCGATTGGCGATTTTGGGGACGATAAAACCGTAGGCATCAAGGGAGTGGGGAATTGCCTGACGGGGAAATACCATTGAGACCGTAGCCGAAGAGACATAGGGGATTTCGTTGAGCAGATCGGCCAGACGGGGGAGCTCATTTTCAACTAATTTGGCCGCAGCATAGGCTTCAGTTGTGACGATGACGGCATCAGCCGTTATCGGGTCGTGGTTCTCTTCCTCAATCAGCCAGCGGCCATTAGAAGTTTGTTTAAGTTGTGAGATTTTGCGGCCGCAATGGATCTTCTCGCTGCCGATAACGGTTTCCAGTTTATTGACCAGCTGTCCGAGTCCTTCATTTAAAGAGATGAAGAAAGTTTTTTTAGGCCCGGGCGCAGGCGGTCTTTTCTTCATCATCTCAACCATTTTTTTCTGTCGTTTCAGCATTCCGACAATCAGGCTGCCTCCATCTTGCTCCATCTCCAGAAAACGGGGAAAAGTGCTCAAAAGGCTCATGTTTTCAGGATTACCGGCATGAATACCGCCAATCAGGGGTTCGGCCATCTTGTTGAGAGCTTCCCGGCCCAAACGGCGGCGGACAAAAGAGGCCAGGGTTTCATCTCCGGTCTCTTTACGTCGTGGAATAAAAAGATCACAGCCCATCCGGATTTTGCCCGGCCAGGAGATCAGTTTGGAGGCGAGGAAGGGGAACATTTTAGTCGGTACCATCATCATTACCCCGTCCGGCAGGCGGTGCAGGGCGTTATTGTCGAAGACGAAGGTTCCACTGGCTCCTGAACTGGTGTTAAGAAGCTCATTTTCCAGACCGAGCTCTTTAATAAGTTGTAAAGCCCAAGGTTTTTCCACTATGAAACAGTCAGGGCCACCCTCAACCAGGTAAGGGTCATCTTTTTTAGTGATGATTTTGCCCCCGAGTTCGGGAGCCCGTTCAAAGAGCTCGATCTCGATCGGGGTGTTGGTTTGGCGCGCCTGTTGCTTAAGCTCGTAAGCTGCAGCCAAGCCGGTAATTCCGCCACCGATGATGGCTATTTTTTTGGGGGAAGTCATAAGTCAGTACCCTTTATAAATTGAGCCAGCATTGTGATAAAATCGTCATCCGCATTGGCTGGTTGTGAGCGGCAGAGATTTAGGTCTTCACCGTCACAGAAGTCTTTCAATTCCTGGTCAAGGTCGTAGAGTGTTTCAAGGTGATCCATACTGAAGCTGATGGGTACGACAATGATGTTGCTGTAACCTCTCTTTTTGAGCTTAAGCAGATTATCTTCAATCTCCGGCTCGAGCCAGGCGCCGGGGGCATTGCCTTTGCTCTGGTAAGCCAGTGAATTTGCGCAGTCGGGCAGAAGTGCCTTTATGCCCGCAATGTTGGCGGTGATTTCGTCCACATATGTGTCACCTTGATCAATATAGCTTTGCGGAATGTTATGGGCTGAAAAGAGAAGATGGGTTCCTGGATTGTCAAGTTGAAAACTATCTTTTTTAGACGCTGCAAGAATCCGGTCAACAATTAGTTGGTTGTAGGCGGTTTCCTGATACCAGTTTTCCAGTCGCGTCAGTTCAAGTTTTCCGGTTGCCATAACCTCTTCAAGGGTGTTGTAGTAGGCTGCTGAACTGATGGTCGAAGAGTGAGGGGAGAGGGAGAGCGCAAAAATTTGGGTTATCCCTTGGGTTGTCATCTCCTCAACAACTTTTTCGATACTTGGTTCAGCGTAACGAAAAGCGAGAAAAACCGGCAACTCATTAAACTCTTGTGAAAGTTTATCCCGAATCTCCCGGCAGATTG
Organism: Pseudomonadota bacterium; assembly: GCA_034717935.1. Lineage (GTDB taxonomy): Bacteria > Desulfobacterota > Anaeroferrophillalia > Anaeroferrophillales > Tharpellaceae > Tharpella. The sequence continues at coordinate 4,799 of JAYEMC010000009.1, forward strand.
AAGGTAGTGGCGATCTCCCGCCGATAGAGTTGTATTTCTTTTCTACCCGGGCTAGTAACCCCGGCGGCAGCGGGTCGCGGCGCAACAGTCGTTTCAGGAAAGGTTCAATTTCGTCGGTTTTTTCCGGGCCGCCATAGGCCAGTAACAAGATCGCTTTGTTCATAATAGTACTCATTTAAGGGGCAAATTCAACCGTTACCGGTTTTTTGATAATGCCGGCTTCATAGCCGCGGCGGAAGAGTTCGACAATTCCGGCACGAGCCGCTTCGGGATACTCGAGTGTGTCACGATTGGCGTAAAGATTCAGGTAACGGTCAAGCAGAGCCCGATCATTGAGAGCCGGGTCATCCCTTATCTCACGGGCCAGGAGGTAGTCGATGACCTCATCACGATGCTCAAGCGCGTAGGCGATACTTTGGCGTAAAAGATCTGAGATGATGGCGATCTTTTCCGCGCCCAGACCTTTACGGATGACGTTGCCGCCTAAAGGCAGAGGCAGGCCGGTTTCTTGCCACCACCACTGGCCCAGATCAAGCACTTTGTGGAAACCGCGCTCTTTATAGGTCAGGTTGCCTTCGTGAATAACGACGGCGGCATCGACGCTGTGATCCTGCAGGGCGGCAAAGGTGCGGCCGAAAGGGGTTATCGGAATCACCTCTGGTATGAAATCGGGACAGATCAGTTTGAAAACCAGGTAGGCGGTGGTCGAGAAACCGGGAATCGAGATTTTTTTGCCGCTCAACTCTTTTTGGCTCAAAGCTTTCCAGCTTAAAACCAGAGGGCCGTAATTTACTCCGATGCTGCCGCCATGCGGCAAGAGGAGATAATTATCGCTGATCTCGGCATAGGCATGAATCGAGACCGCAGTGATATCAACCGCATCTGTTGCCGCCAGGTCGTTTAAAGCCATAGTGTCGTGGCGTTGATGCTCAAAAACAATACCTTTTGTATCTATCTTCCCTTCAAGCAGGGCATAGAACATAAAGAGATCATCAGAATCAACACTGTAAGCCAGAGTTACGGGTTTTGTTAAACTTTTCATCATAGGTCACTTTCCATGCGGATGACGGTCGTGGGCGCGGCAATAATCGATAGTTTGTCTATTTCAGCCAGGGCCGCCCGCAGATCTTTTTCTTTGGCCTTATGGGTCTGCATGACGATGGCTACAGTCTCTCCTCCCGGGCCCCGGCCCTGTTGGATGACGGAGGCGATGCTGATCTCATTATGGCCGAGAATGCCGGCAATCCGCGAAAGCACGGAAGTTTTGTCGTGGGCCGAGAAACGAAGATAGTATTGGCTGACAATCTCACTCATCGGCCGATAGGTTTGGGGTTTGATGGCCGTACTCTGGAAACCCAAGTCGGGAATTCTTTGTAAACCATTATCAAGACAGTTGCGGGCAATGTCGACGAGATCACCGACCACGGCACTGGCGGTCGCCATCATGCCGGCCCCTTGTCCGTAATAGAGACTTGGCCCCAAAGCATCGGCATTGACAAAAACAGCATTAAAGACATCATCAATCTTGGCCAGCATATGCTTTTCCGGAATCATCGTCGGATGAACCCGGGTCTCGATGCAGTCATCTTCTTTTTTGGCGATGGCTAAGAGTTTAATTTTATAGCCGAATTCACGGGCAAAGGCGAAATCAACCGGTTTAACGGCGCTGATCCCTTCGACATGGATTTTGTCGTAATCGATCGGTGTGGCAAAGGCGAGCGAGGTTAAAATCGCAAGTTTATGGGCGGTATCGATACCTTCAATATCAAAAGTCGGATCGGCCTCGGCATAGCCCAGGTCCTGGGCTTTTTGCAATACTTCAGAAAAATCCGCCCCTTCATCACCCATTTTACTTAGAATATAGTTACAGGTGCCGTTGAGGATGCCGCAGACCGAGTTAATCTGGTTGCCGGCCAAGGATTCGCGCATGACCTTGATAATGGGAATGCCGCCGGCGACGCTGGCTTCATAATAGAAGTCAACCCCATTTTCTCGGGCTAAAGAGAAAAGTTCATTGCCGTGTTTGGCGAGCAGCGCTTTGTTGGCCGTGACTACACTCTGTTTACTTTGCAAGGCCCGACTGACAAAGGTTCGAGCCGGTTCATAACCGCCGATGAGTTCGAT
>JAYEMC010000010.1:0-6912 GCA_034717935.1 Pseudomonadota bacterium
GAGATGCCGATGTCGGCATGGGTATTGAATATACCGCCCATCTTCTGAAATTGGATTTCATCCCCCTGGTTGAGGAACGTTTTGATCTGGTGACCATGAAAGAGAGCTTTGCCGCACACCCGCTCAAGGATTTCTTCGCCTTTCTTGAACCGGAACGGCTTACCTTAAAGACCGAGACCTTCAAAGGCTACGATTTCCGCAGTTGCGGCAGCATCGTTTCATGACTGTCGGTACCACTTAACCCCTCTGATTTTGATTGTTTCGCTATCCCTGCACCGGCAAAATCTCGACATTTTCATAAGCATCACCAGTAAATCGTGGTGTGCATATAGCCAGAAAAACTAAATCATCCTGACCAATATTCTTAATACGTTGACGGCACATAGCAGGGATTACCACAACATCACCTACTTCAACCTCCTGTGGCGGCAGGTCGCCGACTTCCATAAGTCCTTTACCTTTGATGATATAATACCTCTCAACAATCCCAATAAGCCTATGCCAACAAGTTGTAACTCCAGGTTCCACTCTTGCCTGTGCAATTGAAACATCAAGATCGTCAGGGGTATTGGATAATTCCGTAATATAACATTTTTCAGATGTGTAAAATTCGGCAGTGGTATTTTGTTTATTTATAAACTCTCGCATTTGCCCCCCACTTATCATCAATCGTTGTAACTTCAGCTAACCTCTAAAAGCCCCTCATAAACCACCAAACCACCCGCCGAAAAACAACAAAATATCACCTCGTCAACCACCTCGGAATACTCCTTCATCACTAACCGAACAGTATCCACAGCAATCCTTGCCGCAAGTTCAACAGGATAGCCATAAACACCTGCACTGATGCTCGGGAAAGAGATTGAATGGATATTATTCGCAAACGCTATTTCCAGCGAACGCCGATAGCAGGATGCAAGAAGTTCCGGTTCACCATTATTACCGCCATGCCAAACCGGGCCAACAGTATGAATAACGAATTTTGCCGGCAAACAATAACCCTTTGTAATTTTAGCATCGCCGGTATGACACCCTTGAAGATTACGACACTCCTCTAACAACTCCGGCCCAGCAACACGATGAATTGCACCATCAACACCGCCACCGCCAAGAAGTGAAGAGTTTGCAGCATTGACAATAGCATCGACTGAAAGAGTGGTGATATCGGCTTTAATTGCTCGTAGTGCATATGACATTTATGATACCCCCTGATTTTAATTACAAATATTCACCACCTAACCGACAATCGGACTTTCTTCAGATGTGTCATCTTCAAAATTACTACCAACCGTCTCAAAGCCCAGCAGTTTGCTCGATTCTACGGTTGGCAGTTCCTCGACATCACGAAGTTTTTTCTCCATCGCCCGGGTACGAGCCCCGGTCATCTCAATTGTGTTGGATGCCGTTTCGAGCTGCTTTTTGACTTTTGCCAAGACCTCACCAAACTTGCCGAATTCGGTTTTTACGGCCGAAAGTACTGTCCAGACTTCGCTCGACCGCTTTTCGATAGCCAAAGTTCGAAAGCCCATGCGCAAACTGTTCAAAATAGCCGCCAGAGTTGTCGGCCCGGCCACGACAACCCGATACTGCTGCTGCAAGTTTTCAACCATTCCCGGTTGGCGCAGAACTTCTGAATAAAGACCCTCGGTCGGCAAAAACATGAGGGCAAAATCGGTGGTTTGAGGCGGGTCAATGTATTTGCCGGCAATCTCTTTGGCCGAACTTTGAATGGTCCGAATCAGAGCGGCGGTTGATTTTTCGACCGCCTCGAAATCTGCAATTTCGGCTGCATCCAATAATCTCAGATAATCTTCCTGGGGAAATTTGGCATCTATCGGCAGCCAGATTGATGACACATCGTCCGTACCCGGAAGCCGGACGGCGTACTCCACTATTGCACCGGAATCGGCTTTAGGCTGAACATTCCGGGAAAATTGATCAGGCGTCAATATCTGCTCCAAAATATCCCCAAGCTGAAATTCACCCCAGGTTCCACGAGCTTTAACATTGGTTAACATCCGTTTTAGATCACCAACGCCGCTTGCCAGGCTCTGCATATCGCCCAAACCGCGCTGCACCGCTTCAAGACGCTCACTGACCAGTTTGAAGGATTCTCCAAGCCGTTTTTCCAGTGTGCTCTGAAGTTTTTCATCGACCGTCTGTCGCATCTGCTCTAACTTTATCTCGTTGTTTTTCTGCAACAACCGCAACTGCCGGTCAACCGTCTCCCGAAGTTTGTCAAAACGAATTTCATTTGCATCAGCAATCAATTTAATCCGTTTTTCAACCGCTCCTAAACTCTCCAACTGAGACTTTCCGGTCTCGTTAATGGTTTTAACCATCATCTCATTAGCAGTTTTCTGCGCCCCCGAGACCTCTTCCCGAAGCCGGCGAGCCGCTTGTTCACTTTCACTACGACTAAAACGAATTTCTTCCCGAACCACAGCCCCTAAATCAGCTCCCCGTTCGGCCGAAACTTTCCACAAGACAACCAGTAACAAAACAACACTGATACCCGAAAAAATTTCCGCCAACCAACATGAAAGCACCTCCATACTGCTTACCCCTTAATCCGGCCCAATTTCTGTTTCTCCGCTTTTATTCACCAACACTTAAAGATCTACTGCATCACCAAAAACTAGTCAAGCAATGACTGCACATCCATCCTCTTAAATCGCAGCCCGAATCTTTTTTACGACGCCATCAATCTTAAATTTTTCAAATAAAACCCTAAACCTCTTGACCCGGCCTGAAAAGCACCCTATATTCACATCTGATAAACCGAAAAATTGTAGCAGGACAACACAAACGTCAACCTGATCAAACCGATAAAAAGGATGTTGCATGAAACAGGTAATCGTCACTAGCTCATTGAAAGAAGATCTCGCCAGTTTTCTCGAATTTAACGAATTTACCGTCGAAACGCTTAGTGAAACCCTCTACCGGGTCGAACGGGACGATGAATTACCGGTCTTCATTAACCTGGAAGGCGGTCATCTCTACTTCGAAATTGACCTTGGCAATATCAGTTCATTCGCCACCGAAAAACTCTACCATGACCTGCTTGATCTCAACACCGAAATCCTGCCGGTCGCCTTTGGTCTCAACCGGGCTAACCCTGACGATCCACATTTGGTTCTGGTAGAAAGCCGCGAAGCGGATAATCTTGACAGCAATGAACTGCTTTGCGTTTTCACAACCCTGGAATTGGCCGTTGATCGAGCCGAGACCTTGCTGGCCGCGTATCTAAAATAGTGCTTAACCCATTAGCATATGAAGGAGAATAGATAGATGAGTATCTTCAGTAGAATATTTAAGGTTGGACAGGCCGGAGTCAACAAGGCCATCGACAAATTGGAAACCCCCGAACTTATGCTTGATCAAGCTATCCGGGATAAAGAAAAACAGATCAAAGAGGCCAAACAGGCAGTAATGTCCTGTATTGCCACTGAAAAGCAGGCCAAAGCTCTTCTCGGCAAAGAAAAACTTGAGCAAAGCAACTGGGAAGCCAAAGCTGAAGCCGCACTACGAGCCGGACGCGAAGATCTCGCCATGAAAGCCCTGGCCCGGGCTGCAGAACATGAGAAAAAAGCCCTGGAGATGGAACCTCGCTGCCAGGAGCAGCGCACTCAAATTGATGCTCTTAAACAGGATGTCCGGCGCATTGAAGATGAACTGGCGGAATTTAAACGCAACCGCGATTTCATCATTGCTCAGAGTAAAGCCTCGGAAGTAAAGAAACAGATCTACCAAGCCAAAGCCAAAATATCGGAGAAACATAATGCCGATGATCTCATGGCGAGGATGCGGGCTAAAGCCGAACGCTCATCCCATGAAGCTGATGCGGCGGCCGAGATGGCCGCCGATAGCGGCGACAGCCTGGAAAATGAGTTTGCCGGTTTAGGTGAAAGCAGTGCCGATCAGGCGGTCAACGACAAACTCGCAGCCCTCAAAGCAAAACTCGGCAACTGACCACAAACAATCTTTTTGAAAAGCACAAAATTGGTTTGAGGCCGGTTTTGTGCTTTTCTTTTGACCACAAAAAACAAAGTCAAAAGCAAAAACATTTGACCACGAAAGACACGAAATACACGAAAAAACTTTTGTCTATTTTGTATTTTCGTGGTTTGACAACTTTTTTTGCGTATAATCTTTAGAGACCAATAATTTTTATGGAATCAATAACCCCTGCACAAAATATCACCTCTGACACGGACGCCTCCCGGGAAGCATTTCAACAGGCCCAAAATCGTATGCGAGGCGAGATTATCGGCCAGGAAGTTCTGGTTGATCGCCTCTTGATTGCCTTGCTCGCCGATGGCCACCTGTTAGTTGAAGGCGCCCCCGGACTCGCCAAAACCCGAGCCGTGAAAGCCCTGGCGGATTGCATCGAAGGAGATTTTCAACGCCTGCAATTCACCCCCGATCTCCTACCCGCAGATCTTACAGGAACCGAGATCTACCAGCGCAGCAACGACTCCTTTCGCTTCCAACCCGGCCCCCTTTTTCACAACATCGTCTTAGCTGATGAGATCAATCGGGCCCCGGCCAAGGTTCAATCCGCCCTTCTGGAAGCGATGTCGGAGAGACAGATCAGTGTTGGTCGTAAAACCCATTATCTGCCCGACCTTTTCATGGTCATGGCGACCCAGAATCCGATCGAACAGGAGGGCACCTACCCGCTGCCGGAGGCCCAGCTCGATCGTTTCCTCATGCAGATTAACGTCGACTATCCCGACTATGAGAGTGAAAAAAAGATTCTTGAACTGGCCCAACGGGAAGCTTTAAGCGAACTGGACGAAAAATCGACCCAAGCACCAATTCTCAGCCCCAAGACAATCACCCTGGCTCGCCGAACAGTTCTTGATCTGCACATGGCCGACCCGCTTAAGGAGTATATCGTCCAACTAATTCTCGCGACCCGCGATCCCAAAGCCTGCGGCGAAAAGATGGGCCGTTGGATTGAATACGGGGCCAGCCCGCGAGCCACCATCGCCCTTGATCGTTGCGCCCGGGCCCACGCCTGGCTCCAGGGCCAGGAGTATGTGACCCCGGAAAACATTCAGGCCATTATTCATGATATTTTGCGCCACCGCCTGCTCTTGACGTTTGAGGCCGAAGCCGAAGGGATAAACAGCGAACAAGCGATCGACGAACTCTTACGCCACATCCCGGTGCCTTGATCACATATGCGCCTGGCAAGATTTCTTAGAAGACCGCGAGTTTCGGCCGTTAACGGGATTACCTGTACGACCGAAGAACTTCTCGACCTGCGCCATACAGCCCGCTCCCTGATCGGCAAGAACAGTCAAAAAGCTTACTCGATCATGGCCGGCAGTACGCTCTCCAAGTTTCGCGGAAGGGGTATGGATTACGCCGAATCACGAATTTATACTCCCGGCGATGATATCCGCAGTATCGACTGGCGGGTTACGGCTCGCAGCGGTAAAACCCATACCAAACTTTACGCTGAAGAGCGCGACCGTCCGGTCATGACCCTGGTCGACTTCAGCCCCTCCCTCTATTTCGGCACCAAAGAAGCGTTTAAATCGGTGATTGCCGCCCGACTTGCAGCGACGGTGGCCTGGACCGCGAGCTTTAATGGTGACCGTATCGGCGGTACTCTTCTGACGCCTGAGGAAAAATTTGATTTAAGACCACAGGCCGGGCGCAAAGGCGTATTAACGCTGATCCATGCCTTGGTTAAGGCAACCAAACCACCCACATCCGAGAATTCAGACTCATCCCTGGAACAGGTTCTCCATCACGGGATTCGCACCATTCGACCCGGCAGCCGAATTTTCCTGATCAGTGATTTTTACCACTACGACCAACAGCTTGAACACAACTTGAGTCGCCTTTGCCGCCACAACGACCTGATTCTCTGCCAGGTTATCGACCCCCTGGAACTAAAAGCACCACCTCCAGGTCTTTACAGCATAACCAACGGCCAAAACCAGGCCCAACTCAACACAAAAACTGCGGCCGTGCGTCAGGCTTACAGTGAAAAATTCAACCAGCGCCAAAAGAACCTCAGCCGGATCGCCACCAACCTGAAACTCCCCTATCTCAAAATCGTCTCCGGTGATGATATCGCAGGAATTATGCGTCGCGGACTGAGTCTGAAAAAAGATGTGAGCCGACCATGAACCCAACCGCGCAAAACCCCTTGGCAGCGCTCAAGGATATTCATCTGCCTCCGACTCCGAACTGGTGGCCCCCGGCCCCGGGCTGGTGGCTGGTAACATTATTGCTATTGGCAGCAATCAGCTTCGTCCTGATTAAGTGGCGACAGCGGCAACTGCGGCTGCGGCCGATCAAGCTGGCCTTGACCGAGCTTGCCCAACTCGACTTAAAAAGTGATAATCCCGAACAGCAACACCAGATTCTGCAAGAATTATCAGCTCTGATCCGACGTTTTTGCATCGTATTTTTTCCACAAGCACCGGTAGCCGGGCTCTGCGGAGAAGCGTGGCTCAATTTCCTCATCCAAGAGACCCCCGCTAAAAACCAAAGTAAAGACCAGAATGAATTGACCCGGAAAAAACTTCGTCCTTTGCTTGAAGAGACCTACGCACCCACCTGTAACACCGATCTTGTCGCCCTCGGCCAACTTATCGAGCAGTGGTTCTCCGGTCAAAAGGGAAAACCTAAGGGGCGTTCATGATTGAATTTGCCTGGATCAAACTTTTCGCCGCCCTGCCGCTCCCCTTGCTGGTATACATGCTCTTGCCCCGAGCTCACAGCAACTCCGGCCGGGCTCTGAAAATTCCTTTTTTTCAAGAACTTGAAGAGCTCCGCTTAAAAACCTCAAGCGGAAAAAGTTCCGGTTGGCTTCGGCTATTAGCTGTCATCGCCTGGATCTTACTGGTCTGTGCGGCAGCCCGACCGCAATGGATTGGTGAGCCGATA
>JAYEMC010000011.1:0-6861 GCA_034717935.1 Pseudomonadota bacterium
TGTTCGCCGCTTATAGCTCTTGCTTTATGGCGAGTATTTGATTGTTTACGTAATCCAAGGCTAAGGTATTCTCAAAAGGTTTGTTTATGTTCATTGTCATTGGCAGTAAACGGAGCAGGTTATGAAATATCGAAAGGGAGTTTCCGGTAACCGGGGTTTTGCTCTCTTGTTGGTTTTTATTATCATGTCAGCCGTAACTATTGGTTTGGTTATGTTGACCAGTAACGCCTTTAAAGGGGAGCGATCAAGTAAAAATGTTGTAACTATTGATCGGATGAACACGGTTGCCGAGGCCTTGCGGAAGTACTATTCAGGACACCATGCTCTGCCTGATCAGGGGCCGGATTATCGGATTCCGGTGGCCGAATTATTGTTGTCGACAAAATACCGGTTTGATGGTTGGGGCAGGTTTTTGCACTATAATTGGAGTCTTAAAAATGTTGCAGGAGTAGATGTTCTTGATTTACGTGGCATCAGTGTTGACGGGAGATTGGTAGCTGCCGTTTTGGTCTGTGGTGGTCCCGGTCAGGAAATTGAAGATGATGGGGTGGAGGCCTCTTGGCCTACTGCCCCTCCCAGAATTAATTATTTTGATACCAGTAACGATGATATTGTCGTGCCGGTTACGCTGCAGTCTGAAGCTATTGAAATAGCCATAACAACTTTACACTCCCTGGCCCGAAAAACCTGCTCCTATATGTGTGGCCATAACAGCGATATCCTGTTTGATGGTGAAGACCTTGATGGCAGTGGTGGGGTGATATCGGAGATGATCAGCTGGTTTTCTTTAAACAGTGAATTTTACTCTATAGATCCCTGGGGCAATTATTATCAATGGTTAGATGAGAGTTCAACTCCGGCCGACTCGTTTCGTTCACTGGGGCCGGATGGGATTGAAAGTGCGGACGATATTGTGGTGGTCGCTCATGCAGACTTGGCTGATTGTGATTGTGGTACGGGGCCTCCGCCGACATTGCCGACAGAAAAGGCCCAATTTACTTTTGAATCAGATCAATTTCAGGGTAATCAAACAAATAACATGAAAGTTCGCATCGAAATTGAGGGTACTGAGAGGGATCTACATGGTCATTTGTGGGATGGTAAAGGAAAAGCCGGGCCTGACTGTGGTCCGCAAATTATTGATTACAATGATAAGAACGGAAATGTTCTGCTTGTAGGTCCGCCAACTGCTACCACCAAACAGGCGAGAGCTATCTATTTTGATGGTATTAATGATTATCTTGATTTGGATGATATATTTTTTAAGCTTTCATGTGGCTCTGATTCTGAGAATCCCGGTGATTTCAGCTTGGCTGGTTGGTTTAGAACTGATCGGGGCGCTCGGGATCTAACCGATCCGCCACCGCCGCTGGATCGGGCTATAGGGCCAGATCCAGACCTGGATATCCTCCCGGCACCGAACCCGGTTCCGCCTATAGCAATGTTGATATCTGGTCGCGATGAAGCGACTGGAGCCTACTACTTTTTGGGGGTGGAGGGAGATGCAGATACAGGTGTCTGGACAGATTATCCTTTTGGTGGGGTATTGGATGGTGATGGCATAGTTAATGTTGCCGGGCGCGGTAATAATGGCATAGTGATTGATGAGTGGCATCACTTGGTTGTGGTTTTTGATAACGGAATTGTTGGGAATAATGATGCTGTGCTCAGGCTCTATAAAGATGGGGTGCTTGAGCGAGAAGAGTCGGGTTTGCCATCGATCGATTGTAATGTGTTTGACGATAGAATACATTTTTGTATAGGTGCTGGAACCTGTAAAAATGGAAACAAATATGAGGCGTGTGATTTCTTCAGAGGTTGGGTCGATGAGGTTAATTTTTTTGCAGATAAAAATGGAAACAAATATGAGGCGTGTGATTTCTTCAGAGGTTGGGTCGATGAGGTTAATTTTTTTGCAGAAACTTTGAGTGCAGAACAAATTATTGTGCTTATGGATAAAGAAGAGTAGAAGATGAAGCTGCTCTGCGGGAATTTTTTTTGCTGTTTTTTCCTGTTGTTGTTGGCAGGTTCTGTTACTGATGCCGCAATTTACAGCAGCAAAGACGCCAAAGGCAACGTCCATATAACCGACAATGCCGATGTTGGTGATAGCTGCAAGATCATTTTGACCACCGGTAAGCGGCCCCAAGGGTTTCGGGAGTTAATAGTCACCGGTAGTGAGTTCGGTTCTCTTATCAGCCGGGCCGCAAAGCAGACCGGTCTTGCTGAAGCCTTGATCCGGGCCGTGATCAAAGCTGAATCCAACTTTAATCCCCGGGCCGTATCACCTAAAGGCGCTAAAGGGTTGATGCAGTTGATGCCGGCTCTGGCTCGTCATTATGGGGTCAAGGATGCTTTTGATCCGGTGGCTAATATTATGGCAGGCAGCAGCTACTTGAAGGAGTTGCAGGATCGTTTCGGCACGCTGGAGAAGACTCTGGCGGCTTATAATGCCGGCCCTTCACGGGTTGAAGAGTATGGCGGGCCGCCGCCGTTTGCCGAGACTCGAAAATATATTGCCCGGGTAAAATGGTACTATCAGCACTACTACCGGCGGCCCGATCTGGTAACTCTTAAAGGCGTACAGAAATCTTTTAATCAAGCTCGTTCAGCTTTTAAAAAATGTAATTTTCGCCGTTCCGCCTATCTTTTTGGCCTGGTTCTCAATAAGTATCCTGCTTCATCAGAAGCCAATTACAACCTCGCTCTGGTTGAGGATCGGCGCGGAAAATTGACCACCGCTGTAAATCTTTATCGTCAGGCTTTACGTTATAATCCCCATTTTACGGAAGCCTGTTACAACCTGGCCATTCTCTATGAACGTATCAGTCGTCTGGATACCGCCCTGGCGACCTGGAAGCGTTGTCTGCAGTGTGAATTATCCCCCGTAAAACAACGTCAAATCCGACTTTTCATGCGGGAGCTACGAAAGTTGCAAAAACAGAAATAATAGGGTGAGGGGCTTATTTCAAGACTTCGCCCTTGAGGTTAATTACCATCTCGTTCAGTGGAGAGATTTTGCCCGCCTTTTGCAGGGCGTTTTTGACGGTTACCGGCAGGCCCGAGCAGCAGGGGACTTCCATGGTGACAACGGTTACGCTATTGATCTCATTTTTTGCAAACATTTCAGTAAAACGTTCTTCATAATCGGGCAGGTCATCAAATTTGGGACAGCCCATCATGACGACGCGGTCGCCTAATAATTCCTGGTGCAGGGCGGCATAGGCCACGGCAGCGCAGTCTGCCAGGATAAGAATATCAGCATTATTCAGAAACGGTGCATGGGCCGGAATCAAGCGGATCTGAACCGGCCAGTGGCCGAGGGCGGAAGCTGGAGCCGGGCCGCTGGAGATCTCTTTAGTGTCGTTATAGTTACAGCTTGATAAGGTCTGCATTTGGGTCGAGGGGCAACCGCAAGCTAGAGTCTCAGGTGCATCAGATGAACTTTTTTCAGCGGTGTGATTGGTGTCTTCACGGTTTTTAAGATACTCTTCAACCGCTTCAGGGTCGAAATCTTCGGCTACTCTCTCAATTATCGAGATCGCTCCCTGTGGGCAATCGCCGAGACAGGCTCCAAGGCCGTCGCAATATTTTTCGGCAACAACTTTGGCTTTGCCGTTAATTATCTGAATCGCACCTTCATCGCAAGCCGGAACGCACTGGCCGCAGCCATCACACAACTCTTCATCGATTTCTATAATTTTTCGTAAAATTTTCATATCCATTCTCCGTTTGTCTGTTGTTAATTAATTTATAATTATGCTTTTACCAGCTAGTTCACGGCCACTGTCGGTTAAAAAATCGTCTTTAATGTGAGCCGCTAATTCGGCTTGAGAAAAAGGTATCTCTTTATTTAAGAGCTGTAATTGATAGATTTTAAGGGCATCATTTAAACATTTAAAATCCAGGCTTTCATTGTCGCCGGGGTGATAGACGTGATCAAGGATGGCCATGACCTCTTGAGTTAACTCCTCCTTGGCCTTAAGTTTGTCGAGAATCTCCCGGCCGATGCGGACAGCTTCATCCTCTAACTCATTAAGGGATGGGGGAGTTTCGCTTTTGTTGGCCAGTTTAGCTCCGATGTTATGGAGATAAGCGGCGCAGAGGACAACCGCTGGATTGGCTCCCTCTTCAGGTACGATCTTGGCGGCGAAACGAGCTACTTTAGTGGCTTGGCCGACATTTTTAAAATCTTTATGAAAATGTAGTTTCATTTTGAGGGCGACCCGGTCTTTGAGCAGGTCGTCACGGCTGGCGAGGAGTTCGGGGGGGAGTTCCCCCATACATTGTTCAGCATATTGGCAGTATGAGGCGCAGCCGAAATCCATTCTCGGGTTAACCACCTGTTTGCCGCAACCTTTGCATTTGCAGGTGGTTTGATCTTTAAAGAATTCGATTTCGGTACCGCATTCAGGACATTTGGAATCGAATATTGCATCATGTTTCCAGTAACGGGAATCTTGGCCGGGACAGCGCATGGCTTTACCTCCAATTGTGATTGAAATAATTTGTGAGAATAATTTGTGGTTGATTTAATTTGGCAACCATTTCTAAGTGTATCGATATTGTCTGTTTATACTCTTTGCGGTAGATTATCATTGACTTAAGTCAACCACAGAAATATTATTGATGGCGTCGCACCCCTTACGAGTTCATCAACCATAAAATTGTCAATATTTTAAATTTGTGTTAATTTGTGTTCATCTGTGGTTAAAAAAGCGGAACCACAAATTAACACAAATTAACACAAATAAAAGCAAACTGTTTGTTTCCGGCTTGGCTGGATCAGGTTTAAGAGATTATCAAAATTCAGAGTTGGTAAAATATGATTGCTAATAAAGATAAATCGTTGGTAAAATGGCTTGGTGAGACTTCACTTTTTGTCGGTATGGAGGAGCAACATCTTCGGAAGTTAAGCGGGATTGCCATGGTTGTCAGTTATAAGCGGCGGGCAACTATTTTTAGTGAAGGTGATCCGGGGAATGGTTTCTATCTGGTTAAAGAGGGGAAAGTTAAGATTTTTATGATCTCCCCGGATGGTAAGGAGCAGATTCTGCACATCTTTGGCCCAGGTGCCCCTTTCGGGGAAGTGCCTGTTTTTGCTGGTCAAAGTTTTCCGGCTCATGCCGTAGCTTTGGAAAATAGCCGCTTGGTTTTCTTGCCGCGTGATGATTTTGTTGCGCTGGTTGCGGCCAATCCGGCTTTGGCTCTCAATCTGCTGGCGGCCCTTTCTCAGCGTCTGCGTCAGTTTACCAAAATGATTGATGCGCTCTCTTTAAAAGAGGTTCCCGGTCGGCTGGCGGCTCATCTGCTCTACTTAAGTGAAAAACAGGCCGCCGGAGATCATTTACAACTGGAACTTTCCAAAACCCAGCTGGCCAGCCTTTTGGGTACGATTCCAGAAACCCTTTCCCGCATGTTGAGTAAGTTGCAGCGGGAAGGCCTCATTGTCATTAAAGGGGCTAGTATCTCGATTGTCGATCGAGAGGGGTTAGTAGATCTGGCTGAAATCGGAAAGTTTTAATGTCTCAAATACAGCTTTTGCCCGATCATTATTTTTGAGCTCTCAAGTCGATTGAGTTTTTTCAGTTTTGCAACCGGGATGCGGAAACGGCGACTGATGGCTCCCAGAGTATCCCCGTTTTTGACGGTGTAAGATGGGTGGCGATAATTTGATCTTTTGGGTACTGGTTTTAAATTTTTTAGAACTGTTGCTACTTTACGGTTGCAACCTTTAGGGATGATCAGGTTGAAGTTGCCGTTGGGTAGGTGTTTGCTGATCAGGTGGGGGTTGAGTTTTTTAAGGGTGTGGTAGGTGGTTCCCAGTTGCAGGGCAAAATCGGTCAATGAAAATTCATTTTTCAGTTTTAACGAAACCGATTTGCCGGCCAAAGGTTGATAATATTGCTCGCTGGGGAGTTTGAAGCCATAGGCTTCAGGGTTGTTGAGGATTATCTTGATGGCGGCGAGACGATAGAGGTAGCGCTCGCTCTCCCGGGGGAGGGAAAGGTGGTAGTAATTGTTGGATTTTTGTTCATTCATGGCGTTGCTGACCCGTTTTTCGCCACAATTATAGGCGGCCAGGGCCAGTGACCAGATGGTAAATTTCTTTTTTAAAAAAGCGAGATATTGTAAGGCGGAGCGGGTTGAAGCGAGAAGATCAAGTCGTTCATCGATGGTTGAGGAGATGCGCAGATTCTGTCTGCGGCCAGTGTGTTTCATGAACTGCCAGAGTCCCGCCGCACCGGCTCGAGAGCGGATGTCGGTAATCAAGGCGCTTTCGGCAACCGGCAGGTACTTCAGGTCATCAGGCATGCCTGCGGCCTTTAACTCCCTCTCAAAAAATGGGAAAAATCTGGTACTGCGTTTAAGCCACATTACAACCTGGGCTTGATCATAGACCGCAATTGTGAATTCACGGTCAAGCATTTCTCGGCTGTATTGTTCATGCAGCGGCAGAGGTTCACCGCAGAAGGAGAGGGTTTCGGGAGGAGTTAAACTCACACCTTGGCCGGTTGTTGCCGCTCGTAGCGATGTTTGGTTGTCGGCTAGAGTCGCAAGTGGTGTCGTCAGCTGGAAGAAGATCATCCCGATGGCGAAGAGAATGTATTTGATTTTATGTGCTTTCTTGCAGTACATAAGAGTATCTCTAATATTTTTTATGGTATTCGTCAAGTTATGAAAAAAATGGTAACTATTCAGCTTGGAGGGAGGTCAGGTGGTTTCTAGGAGCTTGTCCGAGAACAGGATTTTTTTCTCAGATCAAGGCATGCGAAGAAAATTACCGCAGGCATACATTAAGTATTCCGAGGATAATTTTTTGAGCATAACGCAGATATGGGGAAAAAAGACGTTCTCGGA
>JAYEMC010000012.1:0-6152 GCA_034717935.1 Pseudomonadota bacterium
AAGTATTGTGGGAATATAGTACCTCATCTTGATTGATTAAAGCAATACCCTACAATGTTCAAAATGTATAAAATAGCTTACTTCTGCCGTATGTTGCAGGGCCATGCGACCTGGACGATATGCGCTGAGACTCAAATATCCAACAATCGATTTATCTTTTTCAGCAACTAGTATCGGATATTTGTCTGGAGTATGTTCGTTAAACCAAGGTTTTCGACTAGTGCTGGTGAAAGGCGTAATGTCCGCAGTTTTTCCACCAACAGCTATTGCCTGATTGTATATCTCGACAATTTCTTCCAGATCATCATGTGTTGCAACTCTTATATTCATCTCAAACACTAGCAAAGCCTGTTGCGTGCCGTCGTTATATTATTAATTTTTTATACCTTCACGATTATAGACCGACATAATGGTGCCAGCCATCGTTGCCACTAATTTTCGATTACCTTCAGAGTAGGAAAATAGTTCTCCATTCGTTACGGTGATATTTTCCCCAGGCTTTACGACCTTAGCAACGGCCTGGAATCGCTCTCCTTTGGCTGGAGACAAAAAGTTTATTTTAAATTCGATAGTTAGAACCGCAGCATTCTCTGGCATTAGTGAAAAAGCCGCATAACCACAAGCTGTATCAAGTACAGTAGAAACTATACCAGCATGGATGAAACCATGTTGCTGGGTTAAGTTTGCCTGGTATGGAAACCCCAATTCTATTTCGCCCGGCCGAATGGCAATGATCGATGTCTTTATTGTTTTCATCATCTCTTGACGGCCAAAACTCTCGGTTACTCTCTCTTTATATCCAGAACTCGCTTTAAATTGTAAACTCATAAAAATTCCTATTATTTGCTTGCATGCAAGCGTTCTGGGTAATTTTTTTTAAAGCCTATTCAAAAGCCCCTTTAAAAATACAACCTCTTCCTTGGAAAATTTTTTCAGAAAGGTAGTATTTGCCTTTTCAGCAACATCCCATAATTTTTCAGCCATCATTTGGCCTTCGTCAGTTAAACACACAGATATAGCTCGATGATCATCATGGTTTGGACGCCTGGCAACAAGCCCCATATTTTCAATGCGATCTAGCACCCCAGCCATTGTCGCACTATCCAGCTCGGTTCTTTTGCCCAATTCTGCTGAAGTAATCTCATCTTGATAGAACAAAAAAAGGATAACCAACGTCTGGATACTTGTCAATCCCAGCAGGGCCACTTCATTCTTCAGGAAACGGCTGGCTTTTTTACCTGCTTTAACTAAGTTAAAAAAAATGCACTCCGAAGGATGTTTCATTTGACTTCCCAAATTAAAGATTTAGCTAACATAACTGATATTTCAATTGCATACAAGTGTTTTTTTGCTACCAATCTCATTTTGACAGATAATTTTGACCTGAGAGGTCGATATCTAACGTTTGATCAGATACGCTCTCCTAAATTGCAATTGCCACTGGCAATCTCAATCATTCGGTCACATAGCAAACCTTAAGGTTCATCGTAAATACGCGTAACACAAATCACTATCAGACGCAACACCACTACACTATTGTGATTTAAGCTAGTTACTGTCTGGGTTGCAATTTCTTAACCGGACAGCGCTGGATTTAAGCCTGAAAAATACTTTTCTCTAGAGGTTTTCGGCTTTCAATCAAACTTCAGTCCGTCGAACATATCGTTTGAGCTTTTGTCGATCCGCTTCTCCATGGCTCTTACGTAGTTGGGTTTTGTTTTGTCTTTCCATTGCGGATAACCGCCCCGACCTACGTAGAGAAGCAACTCCTGAAAGGCGCTTCGGTCGAAAGTGTAGTCTCCGATACGGATGCATCGGTTCTCTTGACGTATAAATGGGATTTTTGAAATTTCAGCGTAGGAGCTAATCATGGCTCTAAAGATGTTTTGGGTTTTGAACCCATTTGGATTTTGCTTAAAACGTGCGGGGTTTTTAGGGAAGGGGAACTTGCTGTAGGCCTTACCGATAAAGCCGGTGTGCCTAACCCCATGGATAGCCCCCATCAAATCCCCCACATTTGTGGGGTTGGTGATTTTGTAGATTTTGAATTCCCCTTCTGGGTTCCATGTTTTGTGGTCTGCGCAGGAGGAAACAAAGTCGCAGAAGGAGTCCGCAAAGAAGAAGTACTGCTGAAGAAGAAGCATGTCGGATTCTATATTAAAGAAGCCGAAGGCGACGGATCCGTGATGTAGAGTTTGGAAAGAGAGTGGCATGGCATTTCTTCTATATAGCTCAGACACTTAGGTCGATGAGCAGCCCGGTACCGCTCATGATCTCTTTGACTAAACTCTCTATTTTGTCGGAAGAGTGGAAAAAACGTTCGCTGAGTTGACGGCAGACCTGGCGATTGCTCCGGCAGTCATAGGCTTTAAGGAGGAAGCCATCCGGCAGTTTCAGCAGGGAAATGTGAAGATTGTGTTCGTGAAGTTTGAGCCTTTTGCAGGTCTCCTTGAGGAGGGCCAGGATTTCTCGGTAGTTAGCCCGTGATTTTTTTCGTTCTGGTGAGGTTGGGTGTAATGGCGTGTATGGGGTGCGGCGGTCTGGAGTTGGTCGGCGTTTTCTCAGGCTGAGCGCGGAGGCGTATTGTGAAACCATGATGGCCGGAATGTCATCCGGAGCTGGCGGTGCCTTGCTGGGTGGGTCATACATGATTTCCTTCCTCTCGGACAAGCTCCTAGCGGCGTAGCAGTACTAGCTCCTCTAATGGTTTGCGACCTTTACCTTGGCTTTTGTGGGTCTTAGCTGGATAGCCTGTGGCGATGACGGCCATAAGTTCATAGCGGGGTGGCAGTTCCAGAAGTTTACGTACTTGCTCGCCATTTTTGAGGATTTCACCCAGCCAGACAGCTCCGAGCTCAAGGCTGTGAGCCATCAGTAGCATGTTCTGCAAGGCTGCGCCGATGCTCTGAATATCTTTTTCTCGGTGATAGAGCATATTTTTGTCAAGGAATACGTTGATTAAGGCCGTAGCCTCTTCGATGACGCGATGATATTTGGTCAGGTCTGCGATTTTAGATTGTAGCCCTGGTTCTCTGATAACGGCGAAGCGCCAGGGCTGATTGTTAAGTCCCGAAGGAGCCCAGCGACCCGCTTCAAGGATGGCGTTTATTTGGTTGTCAGTGAGTTGCCGGTCAGAAAAATGGCGGACACTGCGTCTTTCAGAAATCAGTTGTTGCTGCTGGTTAAGCCAGTTCTTTTCAGTATTCATAGTAAGTATTCTATCCTTCATCACTCTTTCTGTCAAGTTTTACGCCGCCATCAAACTTGACATTCTTGGCGGATAGGCCTATTCATTGAAAAAATAAGTACTATTTTAAAGGAGTGCATGTTGAAATCTTCCCTGCCGCCCCTGGCTCATCGTTTGCGCCCGCAAAGTCTCAAAGAGTTTGTTGGTCAGTGTCATTTGCTTAGTGACGACGGTTTTATAGCGCGGATGTTGAGTCAGGATCATCTTGATTCAATGATCTTTTGGGGGCCTCCGGGTTGTGGTAAGACGACCTTGGCAACCTTGTTGGCGGGTGCGGTTGAGGCTGATTTTTATAAACTTTCGGCGGTTACTGCCGGGGTCGCCGATATTCGTAAAATTGCCGGGATTGGTCGTGAGAATCAGCTTAAAGGGCGACGCACGGTGCTTTTTCTTGATGAAATTCACCGTTTTAATAAGGCGCAGCAGGATTTCTTGCTGGCTCCGGTAGAAGAGGGCTGTCTTGTTTTGCTCGGCGCAACCACCGAAAATCCCTCTTTTTCGATAATTACGCCTCTGCTCTCCCGGGCTCGAGTTGCGGTGCTTGAATCTCTGGCCGAGGTTGAGGTCAAGTCTCTTTTGGAAACGGCGGTCTCTCGGCTGGCTCTTGATTATGGGCGCGAGATCAACGTTGCTGCTGAAGTGTTGGCGGCGATTGCTGCATATGCTCAGGGAGATGCTCGCCGGGCTTTAAATCTGCTGGAGATGGCCTATATAAATCTGGTTTCTGAAGGTTTTGAAGATGGAGCGGAGTTGACCCTTGCGGCCTTGGCCCCCCTGCTGTCAAATCGTGAATTGGCTTATGATCGGGATGGCGAAGAGCATTTTAATCAGATTTCGGCATTTATTAAAAGTATGCGGTCCGGTGATCCTGACGCAACCCTCTATTGGTTGGGGCGGATGCTTAAATCAGGCGAGGAGCCGCTCTATTGTGCCCGGCGTATGATTCGTTTTGCCAGCGAGGATATTGGTAATGCCGCACCCCAAGCCTTGCAGTTGACTATCAATGCCCGGCAGGCTTATGAAACCCTGGGCTCGCCGGAAGGTGAGCTGGCTCTCTATCAGGCGGCGGTTTATCTGGCGACCGCCCCGAAAAGTGATGCCGTTTATCTGGCTATGAAAAGAGTGGCTAAAGAGATCAAAATTACCGGTAATCAGCCGGTTCCTTTGCAGGTTCGGAATGCGCCGACGGGTTTGATGAAAGAGCTTGGTTATGGTCGCGATTATGTTAATCCGCATCGAGATATTATGAATCCTTTGTTGATTGAGGCTCTGCCGGAAAAACTTTCCGAGTCATCTTTCTATCGCCCGACCGCAAATGGTTATGAGGCCACTATCAGGCAGCGTTTGGCCGAAAGAGAGGGGTTGCGGCGGCAACAGTTACAGCAAACAGTTCGGAAACAGCGGTCGTAATGAGTGAACTGAAAAAGAAGCTGGAAGCCTTGCCCGACCATCCCGGGGTCTATTTGATGTTGGCGGGTGATGGGAAAATCCTCTATGTCGGTAAAGCGATTTCGTTGCGTAAAAGAGTGCGCTCCTATTTTAGCGGGCGGCCGGATCGGGCCAAAACCGCACTTTTGCTGACCCGGGTGTGTGATGTTGAGGTGATTCTTGCCGGTAGTGAGGTTGAAGCCCTGCTCCTGGAAAATAATCTGATCAAAAAACATCGGCCGCCCTTTAATATTGAGCTGAAAGATGATAAGAACTATCCTTACGTGCGTCTCGACCGGAGTCAGACTTTTCCCCGTTTCGAGGTTGTCAGGCGGAGGCGGGCGGATGGGGCTCTCTATTTTGGCCCTTTTCCGGCCGCCGGCGCCCTGCGGACAACTTTAGGGTTGCTCAATAAACATTTTCGCCTGCGGCGTTGTCGGGGGGAGCGTTTTGTTAATCGGGTGCGTCCTTGTCTCAACTACCAGATGAATCTCTGTGCGGCTCCTTGTTGTCAAAAGGTGACGCCGGTCGAATATCGGCGTTTAATCAGTTCGGCGGCCTTGATTCTTGGTGGCCGTGGCAGACCGGTATTGAAAAGTCTTGAGCGGCGTATGCAAAAAGCGGCCGAAGGTCTCGATTTTGAGGGCGCAGCCGGCTTCCGGGATGCTTTGGCGGATCTGCGCCAAGTTCTGGAAGCTCAAACTATTGATGGTGGGCGGGATGAGGATCTTGATATTCTGGGAGTTGCCTGTCGAGCCGATGGGGCTAGCGCTCTCTACCTCCTAACGGTTCGGCGAGGGAATGTGGTAGGCGGTCGGCCCTTCTCGTTTTTCGAATATGGTGGCCGTCGGGAAGAGTTGTCGGGGGCTTTTTTACAGCGTCATTATGGCGATACCGGAGAGGGGAAACCGCCTCCGGTGATCATTGTCTCGGAACTTGACGAGGCGACGGGGGCACTCGAATCCTGGCTCAGTCAGATTCGCGGCAGTCGTGTGCAACTTTTGGTTCCGAGTCGAGGTCGCCGCTTGCAACTCTTGCACTTGGCCCAAAAAAACGCTAAAGAGTATCATGAGCGCCAGGCTGCGGCCGAAGATTTTCCTGGTCTGGCTTTGCGGGAACTGGCTAAAGTCTGTAAATTGAAGGCTTTGCCGGAAGTTATTGAAGGGGTTGATATCTCCAATCTTCAGGAAGATTGTGTGGTTGCTTCTCTGGTCTGTTTTCGGTCCGGTCAGGCGAGTAAAAGTGAATACCGCCATTATCGTCTTTATGATTTTGCACCCGACGATTTTGCTCGTATGGCCGAGGTCGTAAGGCGTCGGTTCAGCAGTGAAAATAGTCGGCCGCAACCAGATCTCCTGCTTCTTGATGGAGGGCGGCCGCAGCTTGAGGCCGTGAGCCGGGTTTTGCGCGAGCTTGATATTGAAGTGCCGCTGGTGGCACTCGCTAAAGGTCGAGATGAAAGTGGCCGTAAAGATCG
>JAYEMC010000012.1:6162-6811 GCA_034717935.1 Pseudomonadota bacterium
GCCGGATCGCTTCTACCAACCCGGCCGCAAGGATGCTCTGGTTTTATCGAAGCAATCTCCCGGCGCTCGACTTCTGCAACAGGTGCGTGACGAAGCCCACCGTTTTGCGGTTAACTATCATCGTCTGATCCGCAAGCGGGAGCGCGATACGGTGTTGGTTGAAATCGAAGGGATTGGTAAAAAACGGGCGCTCCGACTATTACAGATATTTGGCAGCGTTGAAAAGATGCTCTCACTAAGCCCCGAAGAGTTGGCGGAAAAGGCGAGTCTGCCTTTTCCGGTGGCGCGTAAAGTGTGTGATTTTCTTCGTCAATGTAATTGAATGGTGGTAACTATTCAGGTGTCGTCCTGTCTCGGCTGGGGTCATTTCTTGACGCTTGGCGGTCGTAAGGTTCGCGTAAAACCTAAAATATTAACCCGCCATTTGTCAAGATGTGACCCCATTTATAAGGGCGAAGCGATGTTAGCTGCTATCTGCTGTAGTTTGACTGTTTGGTTTTTTTAGATATAAATATATTTTGCTTAGGAGAAAAAAGTATGGCAAGAAAAGTAATGGTGACCGGGGCCGGTAGCAAGCTTGGCCGAGCGGTTACGCAACTGCTTGAAATGCAGGCAGATACCGAGGTTGTTGCTTTAGGTCAAGATGAAC
>JAYEMC010000013.1:0-6773 GCA_034717935.1 Pseudomonadota bacterium
TTATGCTACAAGCCAACGATTACTGGCCGCCGGTGACGGCGACGGCGCTCTGGCACAAGCCCGCATCTCCTGGGAGCTGCGCCGGCAGCCGGAAACCGCACATCTCGCATTTCTGGCGGCACTTTTAGGCGCTGATTATGAAAACGCCGACCACTGGTATAGATTGGCTGAAAAAATTGACAAACGTTCAATTTGAAGATAAGGTTAATGCAGTTGCGAGCTTTGCCCGCACCCCAAGGCACAGAGGGAAGAAGGCACAAAGTTTTAATAAAAGGAGAAAAGATATGTTACACCTGACAACCTGCAAATTGAACTCCTTTTTTAACATCCTATGTCTCTCGCTCACCAGACTCCTGATCTATTTAAGCTGTACCCTTTTTTTGCCGACACTGCTTTTTGCGGCTGACAATCAACCTAAAAATATTTTTATTATTGCTAGTTATGAACGGGGAGGAATCAGTCAACTTCAGGAAGATGGTTTTCTGGAAGAGTTGGCTCGAAACGGTTTTATAGAACGCCAAAACCTTGCCGTTCAACGCTTCTACATGAACACCAAGCGCATCCACACAACCCCGGAAGCTATGGCCGTCCAGGGGGGAAAAGCGTTACAACTAATCCGCCAAGCCAACCCTGATCTAGTTCTAATCCTGGATGATAACGCAACCATAGAAGTCATGTTGCCCCTGGTTGAAAGCGATATCCAGATCGTCTTTTCCGGCCTCAATCACTTACCTGAATTTTATAATCAAAAAACCCGCTTCATGAACAATCGCCGCCAACCGGGCTATAATGTTACCGGCATCCACGAAAAACTGCAAATCATCCAATCGCTGACCTTGATTAAGGAAATAATTCCAGGTCTAGACAAAATAGTCGCTCTGGTTGACCAAACCCCGACTGGAGATGCAGTTTTATCGCAATTGAAAAAGATGGTCAGGGGTAAAAATCTTCCCGTAAATTTTTCTATCGAGCGAATCGGCACCTGGCAAAAACTCGAAAAGACAATTACTCGCATCAATAACGACCCCGAAATCAAGGCCTATTTTCCCATTCTTACCGCCTTAACTGATAAAACCGGGAATGCCCGTACGATTCCCGAAATAATCCCTTGGCTCGTTGAACATTGTCACAAACCCGATCTCTCAGTTAATTACCTTTTCAGCCGCCTCGGTTTCTTTGGCGGCGCAGCCGTCGATTTCAAAGCTATGGGAGCGCAAGCCGGAGCCCAAGCCGCTAAAATCCTTAACGGCACCACGGCCGGCGAGCTACCGATTGAAGATGCGGCCCGTTTCGCCATCGTCTTCAATCTCAAAAGAGCCCGTCAGTTAAAAATCACCATTCCCGCCGAAATTCTTGGAGCCGCCGACACTATCTATAACTCCCTGCCGCTGCCAACCCCGGAAAAACCGCTCCGCATCATGATTGTCCAGAGCTATGAAGAAGGAAAAGGCTGTGGTTCAGCCCTCGAAAAAGGGATGCTTGCCGGTCTCGCCCAGGCCGGTTATGAGGATGGAAAAAATTTGGCCATCACCCACCACTTTATGAATACACGCATGGCCTACCTGTCAGAAGAAGAGATCGATCGACAAGGGCAAGCAGCGCTTCAGGCCATTTCGACCACAGACCCCGACATGATTGTCGTCTTCGATGACAACGCGGTTGAACAAGTCATGCTGCCGCTGGCTAAAAGCAAGCACCCGATCTTTTTTGGCGGTATGAACATCGCCCCTGAAATCTACAACCAAAAACATCAGTTTATGCAGAGTCGGGCTCATCCCGGTTTTAACATTACCGGGATTACCGAGGAGAATGATCACAGCAAAAGTTTTCGCCTCATAAAAGAGCTCCTGCCCAAAGCCCGAACCCTGGCCGTGGTCAGTTCCTGCAGTACCCTCTTTCTGCGACGCATGAATCAGGAGTTACAGCAGTGGCTACAAACTCACCCCCAACAATTTCCTTTTAAGCTGACCCACTTCGAAGAGGTCAATACTTTAGCCGAATATCAGGAAACCATGCTCAGGTTGGAATCCGACCCACAAGTTGACATCATCTACCCATATGTACCGATCAGCCTGATCCGCGCTGATGGCAGCGGTGCGCCTTTGACTGAAGCCCTCTCCTGGACGTTCAAAAATATCAAAAAACCGGATTTTACTTGGATGACCAGTTTTGTTGAAATGGGTTATCTGGGGGCTATCGGTATCGATCTCGACACTTGCGGCCGCCAACTCGCGGGCAAGATTGAAAAAGCGATCAAAGGATTTCCGGTTGCCGAAATTCCGATCAGCCAACCGGAAAAATATGCGATCTCCTTAAACCTGGCCCGAGCCCGACAACTTAATCTGACTATCCCTCTGGAACTACTTGAGGGAGCTCAGGTTGTCTTTGAGCAAATGAGTGTCTACCCGGGATTCAGAGCCATTCCAGCTAAACCAGAAAAGGAGAAAGCGGGCCATGAATAATAAAGCCCCCACCAAATCCCGCCGGATCTGGTTTTACTCTTTACGAGCACGCCTGATTTTAGCCGTTATCATTATCACCCTATTCGCCATGACTCTGGCCGCCTATTTTACGGCTCGCACGATCAAGCAGGAAATCAATGCCAATACCATCCACGAGATCGGCGCCACGCTCTCGACCTGTAACCTTTTTCTCGAAAATAAACTTGCCGCACTTAATGCAACCACGCAAAGCATCGCTAGAGACAACACCTGCCGCACTACGTTGCGCCTCAATGTAGTCCCTCAACTTCAGGAACATATCTCAGATCTGCGTCGTAATCACCAACTTAGTTTTCTCGCTGTCACTGATCCTGACGGCAAACTGCTGGCATTCTCTCCCGCAGCAGAAAAAAACGGCCTTCAGGTCTCACTTGCAAACCATCCAATCACCAACCGAGCCCTGACAGGGCAATCCCCGACGGCATTTCATCTGGAAGAGACCGATTTTCTCAAAAGCCGGCTGCAAGCCCAACTCAAAACGAATGACTTTAAACCTCTACTTCTCTTTGAGAGCGCTGCCCCGATCAAAATTCGCGACCGCCAAATCGGCAGCGTTTTAAGCGGTGTTCTAATTAATGAAAATATGGCGCTCATCCAAAAGATGCAGGAGGCCGCCAAAAGCGAAAAGCTGGTTCTGGTCGTTGGTCAGCAAATACTACTTCACTGTTGCCTGGGAAAAACCGAAGCCCAACCTTTTCAGGGACTTATCGATTATCATCTCGACAGCTCTCTCGCGCCAAAGCTGCAACCCATTTTCTGTCCAATCTCGAAAAATAATAACTATTTTGGCTACCATTTCATTGAAAATTCCCAAAACCAACGCTTTGCCGCGATTGTCACATTGGTTAATGCGAACAAAAAAATTGACCTGCTTAACACCGCCATGACGCACATGGGAGTTATTTTCGGTGGCGCCCTACTCCTGGCAATTTTTCTCGCTTTTATTGTCTCAAACTCGATTGCCAAACCGATCGAACAGCTCTCTAACGCCATGAAAAAACTGGCCACAGGCCATCTTGAGACCCGGGTTTCCGACCCTCGTGATGATGAAATC
This sequence comes from Pseudomonadota bacterium, assembly GCA_034717935.1. Lineage (GTDB taxonomy): Bacteria > Desulfobacterota > Anaeroferrophillalia > Anaeroferrophillales > Tharpellaceae > Tharpella. The sequence continues at coordinate 3,556 of JAYEMC010000013.1, forward strand.
GGGGCATTAAGCCGAGGTTTCAACCTGATGGCAACCAAGATCAACCGCCAAGTTAAAACCCTGACCAACGAAATATCGCGCCGCCATGAAACTGAAAAAGAGCTGGCCGCAGAGAAAGAACACCTGAACGTAACCCTGGCCAGTATTGCCGACGGCGTCATCGCTGTTAATAAACAAAAACAGATTCTTTTCATGAATCCGGCAGCGGAAAAAATCTCCGGCTGGCGCGCAGATCAGGTTAAGGGCCAGACTCTGGCCGACATTTTCACCCTGGTCGACAAAAACGGCAACCCTGAAGATAAACCGCTTAAGGAGTATCATAAAGAGAGTTATGATAGTGAGTTGCCGAACAACAAACAAACCATGGTTATCGACGATGCCCGATTACAAACTCACAAAGGTGATATCCGGCTCATTTCCCACAGCTCGGCCCCGATTCTCAGTGGGAAAACGGTTCAGGGAACGGTCGTCGTTTTTCGTGATACAACCGAAAAAAGAGCTCTCCAAAACGAAATCAGCAAAGGCCAGAAACTTGAATCATTAGGTATTCTTGCCGGCGGCCTGGCTCATGATTTCAACAATCTTTTAACCGCGATCATGGGCAATATCTCACTGGCTATGCTAACCGGAGATCCCGAAGCTAAAACCTTGAAATTTCTGCAAAGCGCTGAATCAGCATCACTAAGAGCACGAGACATCACTCAGCAACTGCTCACCTTCGCTAAAGGGGGAGCTCCGGTCAAAGAGCTCACTTCAATTGAGGAGATCATTCGTGAATCAGCCACTTTCAGTCTCAGAGGCTCAAACTGCAAGTGCCGCTTTCTCTTTTCACCAGAACTCCAAAATACGGAGATCGACAAAGGCCAATTCAGCCAGGTTATCAACAATCTTACCATAAACGCCACTCACGCCATGCCTGAGGGCGGCACCATAACCATCAGTGGGGAAAATATAACCCTGACCGACAATCAACCGGCAACCCTGAGCCAAGGTGACTACCTTAAAATAACGATTCAGGATCAGGGCAGCGGCATCCCCGAAGATATCAAGGAAAAAATCTTCGACCCCTTCTTCACCACTAAAGAGCAAGGCAGCGGTTTAGGGCTGGCCTCAAGCTATACCATTATCAAAAACCATGGCGGTCACATCCAGGTTTCTGAAACTTCGCCTAGGGGTACCAGCTTTACCATCTACCTGGCCGCCTCAAAGCGGAACCCCATCCTGAAACAGGATTCAACCATTTCAACCTTCAAGGGCTCAGGACGAATCCTTTTGCTGGATGATGAAGAGATGATCCGTGAAACCGCCTCCCGGGTGCTTGAACATCTGGGCTACGAAGTCGAGCAGGTCAATGAGGGGAAGGCGGCATTGACCGCCTATCGCCACAGTCTTGAACAAAATCATCCCTTTGAGTTACTGATTTTTGATCTGACCATCCCCGGAGGCATGGGCGGCATAGAAACACTGAAAAAAATCTTAGTCTTAAATCCGAAAGCCCGAGCCATCGTCTCAAGCGGCTACTCGAACGACCCGGTTATGGCCAATTTCGCCGACTACGGATTTATTGATCACATTGCCAAACCTTATACTGTGGGGAAATTATCCGAAGTCCTTATACGTTGCAAGAGATAAGTCACTAAAATCATTTACAGACTTACAACTTTAGCCTCAAGCAGGCCATCAACTTTGAGCAGGTCGTCTAAAACCTCTTGGGTAATCTTATTATCGACCGAGACAAAAGAGACCGCTTTACCACCTTTGATCCGGGAAAGATTAAAACCGGCGATATTGACCTTATGATCGCCCAATACCGTCCCGACCCCGCCGACGATGCCCGGTTTATCGACATTTTTAAAGTAAAGATAAGTACCCGTTGAGATCATCTCAAGACGAAACTGATCAAGCATCAGAATGCGGCCCTGGTTGTCTGAAAAAACAGTTCCGGCGACCATCATCTCCTCAATATCAGTCTTAACCTTAACCACAAAGAGGTCGTTCATGTTATCGTAACTGCTGGTTTTCGATTCATAGACCGCCAGGTTACGATCTCTGGCCAGATAGGGAGCATTTATAAAAGAGACCGTTTCCGGCACACTGCGCTCCATAAACCCTTTCAAAGCAGCACTGGTAAAAGGTTGAAAATTAAAAGGAGAATCAAAAACCCGTTCGCCGAAATCATCAATAAATTTGGGGCCGACCATAACCATCTCGATCCGTTCAGGACGACCATTGACAACCTGGGCCGCAAGATGGCCCATCGCTTCGGCGAGATCGAAATAGTAACGCATCTCCTGCGGCAACTGAGCCCGCATATAAGGAATATTAACTGCATTTTCATAAGAACGATCATTTAAGGCGTTAACCACCTGTTCGGCAATAATCACGGCCACGCCTTTCTGGCCTTCGGCCGTATTGGCACCAAGATGCGGAGTCACAAAAACATTATCAAGCTCTAAAAGCGGATGTTCTCCGAGCGGTTCCCGGCTGAAAACATCAATCCCGGCGGCAAATATTTTTCCGCTTTTCACAGCGTCGTAGAGGGCACTCTCATTGACAATCCCGCCTCGGGCACAATTGATCAAAACCACACCATCCTTCATCCGGGAGATTTCCGCAACATCTACCATATTTGTGGTCTCATCAGTAAGCGGGGTGTGGAACGTAATAACATCACTTTGTTCTAATAACTCATCCAGGGACTCACACAAACGCACCCCCTGGCCTTCGGCTTTGACCTTTTTAACATAGGGATCATAGGCAATCACCTTCATGCCGAAACCCTTGGTTCGAGCCGCCACATTGCCGCCAATCCGCCCAAGACCGACAACCCCCAAAGTTTTACCATAAAGCTGAATGCCCATATACTTCTTGCGGTTCCACTCCTTATCCTTCAAAGAGATATTGGCCGCCGGAATCTTACGGCAAGCCGCCAACATCATGCCGATAGTAAGTTCCGTGGCCGCAATCGTATTGCCGGTTGGGGCATTCATAACAATAATTCCCTTGATACTGGCGGCTTCAATATCGACATTGTCAAGTCCGACGCCGGCCCGACCGACGATCCTTAAACGTCCCGGATTTTCAATCAAATCAGCGGTAACACTGGTACCACTGCGCGTAATAATAGCATCATAATTACCTATTATGTTCTTCAATTCGAGAGCATCTATGCCCACCTGAACATCAACAGCGATGGCACTGTCGGCCTCAAGTATCTC
>JAYEMC010000014.1:0-6718 GCA_034717935.1 Pseudomonadota bacterium
GTGAAGCTTATCGCTTGCGCGGCGAAGTGATCGACTATTTCCCTTCATCAATTGAAGATCTTGCGGCTTGTGAACCGATTCTGGTTGAGTTTGAGGGCTGGGATGAGGATATCACAGGGATTCTTGATTATGATCTGTTGCCGGAAAATGCAAAAAAGTATGTCACTTATATTGAAGAAAAACTTGGTATTAAGGCGATGTTGGTTTCTGTCGGCCCGGGTCGTGAAGAGACCATAATGTGCCATAATCCGTTTGTGGGTTGATTCGCTGAAAAGGTTGTTTGATGTTTAAATTGGCTTTACAGGATGGTCATAATCGCCAAGTAAGTTATGTCCGGATTTCAGTGACTGACCGGTGTAATCTGCGCTGTGTTTATTGTTCTGAGCCCTCCTTTTTCGACAATCATCATGATCAGATTTTGAGTTATGAAGAGATTGTCCGGTTGGTTCGGGTGCTCGTGACTTTAGGTGTTGATAAAGTCAGATTGACTGGTGGTGAGCCTTTGGTGCGGCGTCATATCGACTCGCTTATCAGCACTCTTAACGGTATTAGCGGAATCAATGATATTAGTCTGACAACCAATGGCGTGCTCCTCGAAAAACTTGCCGATTCACTTCGAGTTGCCGGTTTGCAGCGTATTAATATCAGTCTTGATACCCTTGATCGAAAAAGATTTAAAGAGATTACCGGGCGTGACTATTTTGACCGAGTCTGGGCTGGAATCGAGGCGGCGCTGGCGGTTGGTTTTGATCCGGTTAAGATCAATGCCGTGGTTATGCGCGGGGTCAACGACGATGAACTGCTCGATTTTGCGGCCTTGACCCAAAAATTTCCTCTGCATGTTCGTTTTATAGAGTATATGCCGATTGGTGTCTCCTCAACCTGGAGAGGTGATAAGGTGGTTACCGGGGAGCAGATGCTTGAACAAATTTCTGAGAACCTCGGGGAGCTGGAACCGGTGATTGCCGAATCGGGCGGCCCGGCCCGACTTTATCGTCTGCCGGGAGCTCCCGGTCGAATTGGTGTGATTACGGCGATGAGCAACCATTTTTGTGCCACCTGTAACCGGATTCGAGTTACTGCTGATGGTCTCTTACGTCCCTGTTTACTTTCCGATAGTGAGTATGACCTGAAAAAAGTTTTACGCTCCGGAGGTGATTTTGCGGAGATTGGGGAGCTGGTTCGGCAGGCGGTGGCGAGTAAATCAGCCGAACATGAAATGGCTTGTAATGTCGAGCGCAAATGTGCTCGTATGATGTCGACAATTGGTGGTTAAATGTCACTTCTAAGTCACCTTGATGCTCGGGGACAGGCGGCGATGGTCGATGTCGGCGACAAACCTGTGACCCGGCGTTATGCCCGGGCTTGGGGGCGTTTGCATATGGTTCCCGAAACGCTTGCCCTGATAACCGCGCAAGGTTTTGCTAAAGGTGATGTCTTTGGCGCGGCCCGGATGGCCGGGATTATGGCTGCCAAACGGGCGGGGGAGCTTATCCCTCTCTGCCACCCTCTGCCCCTCTCCTGGGCCGGGGTTGAGCTTATCCCTCTCTTTTCCCACTCTACTATAATAATTGTTGCCGAGGCTTCCCTTGCCGGTCAAACCGGCATTGAGATGGAGGCCTTAACGGCCGTAAGTATTGCCGGCTTGACGGTCTATGATATGTGCAAAGCCGTTGATAAGTCGATGAGCTTAAGTGAGGTCGCCCTGCTCGAAAAAAAGGGCGGGCGTAGTGGGCACTATTTTGCTGAAGATCGTTCCTGCTTGTTGAGTGAGGTGGCTGAAACCGAGTTGGAAAATGAAAACCTGGTTTTTTGGCAGAGTTTGACAAATGGTGAGATTGAATTCAGGCTGCATAAAAGTGATGGCCCTTTTTTAGGGCGGGTTACTTGCGTTTCAGATAATTTATTGACTGGTGCCGCCTCGGTAGATGATAGAGTTGTAGTTCTCGGTGGGGCTTTACTTAGTTTACAGCCTTCATCTGAAAATAAGATTTCCGGCAACGGATTTTTGCGGGTGGAGAAACCTGGTACTTTGGAGAGTGACTCCATTTTTGCCGTGCTTTATTGAGGTAAACTCTGCCGCATGGCGGGGACTGGGTTTAACGGGAGTACCGGTTATCAATAGCTCGCGTAGTGTCAAATCATAACGCAAACCAGGGGTGTCCGGTAGTCTGTCCCCCTAGGAGCCCGTCCGAGCATAGGATTTTTTTCTCAGATCAAGGCATTTTTTGACAATAAGCGCAGACATACACCTAGTATTTCGAGCATTATTTTCAAAAAATAACGCCGAGCTGGGAAAAAAAGACATTCTCGGACAGGCTCCTCGAAGAGGGCAAAGCAAAGTTCGCCGTCATTTGCTGTAGCTTTATAGTTAATGTAGCTTTATAGTTAATGTACTGAAGGATTAACTTTTTTCTTGTTTTTTTAAGGAGGTGACTGATGAGTAAAAAAAAGGATGAAACCTTTGATATGCTTTTCTCTATGAAAAATAAGATGGATCGCTTTTTTGCCGCCTCTGAGCCGGAAACCGCCCCTTTTGGTTTGCAGCCGGGTTCGCATTGGTCTCCGGCGGTAGATCTTTTTGACTTTGGCAGCCAATACCGGCTTATGGTTGAGGTCCCGGGGATTGAGAAGGAGCAGATTGAGTTGTCGGTATATACCGACAAGGTAGTGGTCAAAGGTCGGCGTGAAGAGAGTTTCGACACATCTGGTAAGGCCGAAGTTCTTTGTCTGGAGAGAGTTTATGGACGTTTTGAGAGAGTAGTTCTGCTACCCGATCCGGTCGATTCCGAGCAGGTGAAGGCCGCCCTGAAAAATGGTGTGCTGACAATTTTGTTGACCAAAAAAAATGTTGAAATCGGGAAAAAAAGTATTTCCATAGAGTAACTTTATGACCCTGCCAACCTTCACCGCTTTTTTCATGACTCCGGCCAAAGTTAATCTGGGCCTAAAAATAGTTTGCAAGCGAGATGATGGTTACCACGATTTATATACTGTGATGGAGCCGGTTTCACTGGCCGATTCTCTCTATTGTGAGTTTTGTCCGGCTCTGGAAAACAGTTTTTCAGTTCAGTGCCCGCAGTTGCTGGATCTTGATGCCGATGATAACCTGATTGTCAAAGCGGCTCGTTTGATGGCCGGGATAGCTCGGAAACATGGTCTGGAAAAAGTCGGATCTTGGGACTTTTTTCTCGATAAAAAAATTCCTGCTGGAGCCGGTATGGGCGGCGGTAGCAGTAACGCTGCCGGCGTCATCAAGTTGCTCGACAAGTTTTTTGATCTCAAGCTCAATCCGACTGAACTGGTGCAGGCCGCGACTATGATCGGTGCCGATGTTCCTTTCTTTCTTAATCCCGAACTCTCTCTGATTGAAGGAATTGGAGATCGTATAACCTCTTTGGGCGGAGCCCGTTCACGCTATTATCTAATTGTAAAACCCCCTTTCGCCATTAATACAGCGTCAGCCTATTCTTCCCTGAATGCTTCTCTTAAAGAGCGTTCAGCAAATTATGATGTAGAGCAATTTAAGGCGGCATCACAATCAATTCATTATATATTAGAGAATGATTTTGAGGGTTCAATTATGGCTCGCTATCCCCTGCTTGCCGATATCAAGCAGGGACTTATGGAGAGTGATGGGGTGCTCGGGGCCTTAATGAGCGGTAGCGGGTCTGTTGTTTATGCTATCTATCCCGATTTGAAAACGGCATCTTTGGCGGAAATTACGGCCCGTCGCCAATGGCAGGAGGGCGGTTGCCTTTTTTATCTGGCGCGTAATATTAGCTCTGGGTAATGATGAAAATAAAACAACTATAACTGGATATCGTGCTTGACTTGTGTTGCCTTTTTCTATATTAGGTGCGGGTCTTTTATAGAGGCTGAAAATACAGGGGCGTCGTCAAGCGGTAAGACACAGGCTTTTGATGCCTGCATGCGCAGGTTCGAATCCTGCCGCCCCTGCCAAAGTTGGAAGTCTCTTTCTTTTAAATAGACAATATACAACAATCGGGCGTTGTGACGTATGGAACGACTGAAAATTTTTGGCGGAAACTCCAATCCATTGCTTACCAATGCCTTGTGCAAGGATCTTTGCGAGCCCTTGAGTAAAGGGGTTGTGAAAAGGTTCAGTGATGGCGAGATAATGGTTGAGTTGCACGAGAGCATGCGCGGTATGCATGTTTTCGTGGTGCAGTCTACATCAGATCCGGTGAATGCCAATCTGATGGAGCTCTTGATCATTATTGATGCCCTGAAAAGAGCCTCGGCGGCCGAAATTACCGCTGTTATACCTTACTATGGTTATGCTCGTCAGGATCGTAAGGTTGCTCCTCGGGCTCCGATTACAGCTAAACTGGTTGCCGATTTGCTGACCGTAGCCGGGGCCCAGAGAATCTTGACGGTTGATCTGCATGCCGGTCAGATACAGGGATTTTTCGATATCCCGGTTGACCATCTCTACGCCTCACCGGTTCTGCTTTCCTATGTGGAAAACCATATCAAGGGTGATTTAGTAGTTGTTTCACCTGATGCCGGTGGGGTCGAGCGGGCTCGTTCTTTTGCTAAAAAATTGAAGCTTTCCCTGGCTATTATCGACAAGCGGAGAAGTGGTCCCAATGTCATGGAAGTGATGAATGTTATCGGTGAGATCGAAGGTAAGACAGCGATTTTACTTGATGATATGATCGATACCGCCGGAACCTTGACCCAAGCTGCCAATGCGCTGGTTGATAAAGGTGCCTCCGCAGTTTATGGACTGGCTACCCACGGGGTACTTTCCGGGCCCGCAATTGAGCGGATCGAGAAGTCTAAATTAGAGAAAGTTATTATTACTGATACAATTTCCCCCAATGATCGAACTAAAGCGTGTGCTAAAATTGAGGTTCTTTCAGTCTCTTCATTGCTGGCTGATGCGATAAAGAGGATATATTTCGGAGACTCCGTTAGCGCGTTGTTTGGTTGATTGTCGGTTTTAATCTATAATATCGTTGATTTATTTGAAAAATCGGTGAGCCGATTTTTTTTCTGTTGTTTTTAAGGAGGATGCAAGGGTTATGGCAATTGCGGAATTAGCAGTTGAAACAAGAACTGAGAACGGTAAGGGATATGCTCGTAAGCTGCGTAATGGGGGCAAGATTCCGGCGGTACGTTATGGTAAACAGTGTCCGGTGTCAATGTATGCCGTTGATCGTTTGGCTATGGATAAACTTTTGAGCGAGGGTGGTGGAACATCGCTGGTGGCGCTGGATGTTGATGGTGCCGGTCAAAGTGATGAGATGCTCTCAATCGTAAAAGATATGCAGCGGGATCCGATGTCCGGTAAGCTTATCCATGTCGATTTTTACGGAGTTCGCTATGGAGAGCCGATTCTGGTTGAAGTGCCCCTGGTCTTCGAAGGGAAAGCTGTCGGGGTGCTTGAGGGCGGGTTGCTCCAGCCGGTTCGGCGCTCTTTGGAGATAAAATGTCTGCCGCGACAGATTCCGGAGAATATTGTTGTCGATGTCTCAGCTTTGGCTATTGGTGACGCAATTCATGTTAATGATCTGGAAGTTGAAGGGGTTGAGTTTGTTGCAACCGCCAATTTCACTATCGTGACGGTGCAAAACATCGTTGCTGAAGAGGAAGTTGTAGTGGACGAAGAGGGTGAATTGGAAGGTGAAGGCGAAGGCGAAGGTGAAACTGCAACTGAATAGTTTTTCTTGAAGTCGACGTTGATGGGTGAACATTTTTTAATTGTCGGGCTTGGTAATCCGGGGCCGGAATATGCAGATACACGCCATAACATCGGCTTTATGTGTCTGGATTGTTTGCAGAAAAAGATAGTTCCGCCAAGCTCTTTTGAATTCACAAATGAGTATCAGGCTGAGACTGCCGAGGGGAAACTGGCGGGGGTAAAGGTTTGCTTGGTTAAACCCCAGACCTTTATGAACCTCAGCGGGAAGACGGCTCGGGCCATCTTGGCTGACTTTCCGGTAACGGAACCGGCAAAAGTTATTATCGTGCATGATGATCTCGATCTTCCTCTAGGTCGGATTAAATTGAAGAGCGGTGGTGGCAGTGGTGGTCATAATGGGATTAAATCCCTGATAGAAGAACTCGGTCGGGCTGATTTTTTACGTCTGCGTCTGGGTATTAGTGGAGCCTCGCGGAGCGCTGATACTGTAGATTATGTCCTTTCACCTTTTGACAAAGTTGAAAGAGAGGTTGTTCTTGAGGTGGTTGAAAAATCGGTAGCCGGATTGATCTTGATTTTGAGATCAGGGGTTATGGCAGCTATGAACAAGATCAACAGAAGGCTTGTTGACTCGTGACTTTTTACGGGTTCATCAACATAGTTTTTTTTAGAGAGTAATATTTTTTGATAGAAGTTTAACGTTTTATTTAACCAAAACCGTATCACAAAACAAGGAGGGAACGTATGGAAAGTTACACTATGTATGCACCTATTTTGGGGGTTATCGGCCTCCTCTTTGCGGGTGTGCTTTACTCTTATGTTGTTAAGCAGTCGGCTGGTAACGACAAAATGAAGGAAATTTCAGACGCAATTCACTCCGGGGCCATGGCCTTTTTGCGGCGTGAATACAAAATTCTGGTAATTTTTGTTATTGTCGTTTTTGCTCTCCTCTATGGATTGCTCGGTGAGCAGACTGCTTATGCTTTCTTAGGCGGTGCGATCTGTTCGGTATTTGCCGGCTACTTCGGTATGGTTGCTGCAACCCGG
>JAYEMC010000015.1:0-6678 GCA_034717935.1 Pseudomonadota bacterium
ATTTGAGCCTAACGCAGCAATCGAGTAAATTGGCGGTTTTCGGTCGCGCACTAGTTATATGGTCAACAGTAGTTGGAAGTCACGGTCGGACTTTTCTCCCCTTCTTTTACATTCATATATCATAACCTCACTGGTAAAGGTCACTTTTTCAAAATTTTCTCTGATCTTATCCAGATCAGTTGAGCAACAAGCCAGACTCATCCCACAATCGGAGCTGATCTCTCGGGGGACCGGTATCATGTCGACCGGGATTCCGGCTTTGATCAGCAGTTCTTCCGCCAGCATGACATTGTGAATCGAATGGAAAATCAGATAGAGTTCCAGCCTTTGCGGATTAGTCATTATGACCTCCGGCAATTATCGAAATAGCTCTTATAACCTCTACCATCTCTTCGACACGGTTGAAATAGCCCGGAGAGAGGCGCACTGTTCCTTGCGGGAAGGTGCCGATGCTCTGGTGGGCGCGGGGGGCACAGTGGAGGCCGACCCGGGCCATGATCGTAAATTCACGATCCAGTCGGGAACCGATTTCAGAGCAATTAAGATCTGCAAGTGTGAAGGATACGACCGGCAGTTTTTCATCGTCGGGGCGAGGTTCATAAAGAGTCAGGCCGGGGATCTCGCGCAGGTTGTGAAACAGGGTTTCAGCTAGTTTGTTTTCATGTTCAATAATATTTTTAAGTCCGGTCTCTGCGATAAATTCAAGCCCCGCCTTAAGGCCCGCCAGCCCCACGGTGTTGGGCGTGCCACTTTCGTATTTGTCCGGTAAAAACTCCGGCTGATATTCGGTTTCAGAGCGACTGCCGGTACCTCCATAAATCAAGGGTTGGGGTTCTATTCCCGTTTTAATATAGAGTCCGCCGGTACCCGGAGGGCCGAAGAGGCTTTTATGACCGGTAAAGCAGAAAATGTCCGGGTCAAGTGTGCTGAGATCGAAGGGATGGGCTCCGGCACTTTGTGCCCCATCGATAACCGAGATGATATTGTGCTCTTTTAAGAGTGGCAGCATTGTAGCCAGCGGGGCCAAGCTGCCGATAACGTTTGAGCCATGATTGATGACCGCCAAGCGATAGTTTTTTTGCTCACACCACTGGGCCATCAGTTTTAGATCATAATGACTGGTCGCGGTACCGGGCAGGATGTCGATTGTAATTTGGCGAAGTTCTTCCAGGCGGCGTAATGGACGCATCACACAATTATGTTCAAGACCGCTGACCAGGACCCGATCACCCGACCGCAACAGGCCGAAGAGGGCAAGATTGAGAGCTGCGGTAGCATTTTCGCTGAAAATAATGCGGCCCGGGTCGCTTAATTTAAAGAGTCGGGTCAAAGCTTTGCGGGTTTGGAAGAGAATGCGTCCGGCTGCCGCCGCCAATTGATGTCCGGAACGTCCCGGGCTGGCCCCGATATTTTCAAGATAGTCGAGCATCGCCGCCGATACGGTTTTGGGTTTGGGAAATGAAGTTGCGGCGTTATCAAGATATATCATGTTCTGACCACCTTGTCTGAGCCCGTCATCAGGGTCGCAATTTCAAACATATTGGAAATTTGTCCGACCGCCAGTCTGTCTTTCAGGTGATAGAAATCTAAACAGGTGCCGCAGACCAAAATGGTGCAACCGGCAGTTTCGAGGGTTCTAATGCTTTCAATTTCAGGGGAGTCGGTAGTGGTTAGGAAAACCCCATCATTGAGAAAAATGATGCTTTTCGGTAGACTCTCCAGTTCCGGTAAAGTTTTCAGAAATGCCTTCATCAGAATGTGTCCCAACTTTTCGTCACCTCTTCCCATATTCGAACTGTCGATGTAGACTATATAGCTGTTTGAGGTTTCGGAATCAGGAGAATTCTGGGGCTCAGGAGATTCCAGGGGCGGCAATTCACAACTAAATCCACGGGTAATTGTCAGGGTAAATGTCCCGTCGGCCTCAGCCTCTTGGGAGACCATGAAATTTCGGCTTTCAGCGAAGCGGGTGACATTAAGACAAGCCGCCTGGTTGTCGAGTTGAACCGTAAGTATTACCTCTTCGGCCTCTTTTTCGAGACTCAAGAAGGCTTTTCTGGTCTCGACCACCGGTCCCGGACAAGCTTTGCCCCTGAGATCAAGGTCGATAACTGTAAGATCACTCATCCTGTTACTTTCTCCCTAGGAGCTTGTTCGAGAATAGGATTTTTTTCTCAGATCAAGGCATGCGAAGAAAATTGCCACAGGCATACATTAAGTATTCCGAGGATAATTTTTTGAGCATAACGCAGATATGGGAAAAAAAGACATTCTCGGACAGGCTCCTGGATTTGCGGGTTAGTTGAATGGGTACACTAAATTCAGTTCATTTTATATGGTTTTTAGGTTATTTTTACAAATAGTTTTTTCCGATGATCAGAACGCTTTGCATAGTTCATGATTATCACTGCAATCTCTTCACTACTATTTTTTCACCGAAAAGGCTTGCAACGCTGGTTGTGATAATATAGAAGTATTCCGGCTACTCAAAATATCGTAAAATTTGCTAAAAAAAGTTGAATGCTTTAAAATTATGAGTGAAGTTGAAAAACAGATCAAGGCGCCGCGCCATATTGCCATTATCATGGATGGTAACGGTCGCTGGGCGGAGCAGCATGGGCATCTGCGGGTTAAAGGGCATGAGGCTGGGGCCGAGACCGTCGATAAGATGGTTGGTGTTTGTGCCGAGATCGGGGTTGAAGTTTTGACGCTCTATGCTTTCTCTTCAGAAAACTGGCAGCGTCCCGCTCTTGAAGTGGCGGCCCTGATGCGTCTTTTACGGCACTACCTTCGTCGAGAGAGCAAACGTTTGAAAAAAGAGAATATTCGCCTGCGGGCTATCGGTCGGCTTGAACGGCTTGAGCCGGCGGTGCGTAAAGAACTTGAAGATGCTTGCACCTTAACCGCTTCGGGAACCGGTATGATTCTTAACCTGGCGATCAGTTATGGTGGGCGCGATGAACTTTGTGATGCCGCTGCGGCCATCTGTCGTGAGGTACAGGCCGGGAAATACAGTTGTGATGAGATTGATGATAAACTTATGACGGCTCATCTGGATACGGCCGGGTTGCCGGATCCGGATATCATGATTCGAACCGGGGGTGAGTATCGTATCAGTAATTTTTTGCTCTGGCAGCTGGCCTATGCTGAGCTCTATTTCAGCGATACCTTGTGGCCCGATTTTTCCAAAGCGGAGTTGTTACGAATCATCAATGATTTTCAGCAACGCGAGCGCCGTTTCGGTAAAGTAATGGAGAGAAGGTGACTATGAACAAGACTATTAGAGAAATTTTTTGTAGCCGACGGGTCAAGACGGCGGCCGTGGCTCTGCCTCTAATTGTGCTGCTTTTGGCATTCGCGCCAAAATGGCTTTTCTTTATCCTCTTGCTGGTGGTCTTGGCTCTGTTGGGGCATGAGGGTTGGCCTCTCTTTTTTGGTGAAAGGGGAGGTTTTATTTTGCATGGCCCGGTCTGGTTTCTCTCCTTTCTCCTCTTTCTTGCGGCCTATTTTGGTGGGGTTACAGCACTATCCGGAGCTTTGGCCGTTGCGGTTTTTGTCTTGGTCTTGTTACTCTTTGAAGCGGGACTTGAGGCTGAAGCTCTGCCCCGTTTTGCTATGGCCGTACTCTTTATTCTCTATCTGCCCTTCTTTTTTGCCCATCTTTTGCTGATCTGGGATCTACCCGATGGGCGGAGTTTGGTGGCGTTGGTTTTTATGGTGACCTGGGGTGGTGATGCTTTCTCCTATTATTGCGGAACTTATTGGGGGAAACGTAAACTTTCGCCGACAATCAGCCCGAACAAGACGGTTGAGGGTTTTCTTGCTGGTCTTTTTGGTGGGGCTTTTTTTGCTCTTGCCCTGACTTGGCTTGGTTTTATCACAATTGCCTGGAATGAAGCGGTGGTTTTAGGTTTGGCGGCTAATTTCTTAGGTCAGATGGGTGATCTTTTTGAGTCCTATCTTAAACGTAGTCATGGAATTAAGGATTCCGGTGGGTTGATTCCTGGTCATGGGGGTTTTCTTGATCGTGTGGATAGTGTCCTTTTTGCGGCACCGGTAGTTTTCTATGCTTACACTTTGTGGGTTTTGTAATATTGTCTGAGTCTGTGAAAAAAATAGCTATTTTGGGGGCTACCGGGTCGATCGGTCGCAGCACCCTTGATATTGTTTCCCGTTTTCCTGAACGTTACCGGGTGGTGGCGCTGGGTGGCGGGAGAAATGTTGGCGAATTAATTACCCTGGCCCGGCGTTTTCAGCCGCAACTACTGGCGGTGCAGGAGGAGGCCGGGGCCGGAGAGTTGATTCGGGCTCTGCAAGATTGTGGCTTGTCGATTCCGGTTATGGTCGGTCAACCCGGGGCTGTGGCCGTGGCGACTCATCCGCAAGCCGATATCGTAATTGCGGCGATGGTTGGCGCGGTCGGACTCGAACCGACTCATGCGGCGCTTAAGGCCGGTAAAAATGTAGCTTTAGCCAATAAAGAGTCGATGGTTATGGCCGGGCGCCTTTTAAACCGGGTGGCAGCGGCAACCGGGGCGGCCATTCTGCCGCTTGACAGTGAACATTCGGCGATCTGGCAGGCACTTAAAGGAGAGCCGAAAAAAGGGGTTGAAAAACTGATTTTGACTGCTTCCGGTGGGCCTTTTCGGGATTTTTCTTTAGCCGAAATGGGGCAAGTCACTCCGGCCCAGGCGATGTGCCATCCGCGTTGGGAGATGGGGCCGAAGATCACGATCGATTCAGCTACGATGATGAACAAAGCTTTAGAGATTATCGAAGCGCGTTGGCTTTTCGATATTGTTCCTGAACGCATTGAGGTTTTGGTGCACCCGCAAAGCATTGTCCATTCGCTGGTTGAATATGTCGATGGCTCCGTGTTGGCTCAGCTCGGCCTGCCGGATATGCGTTTACCGATTGCCTACGCCCTGGGTTATCCGGAAAGACTAGCCCTTGATCTACCCAAACTTGATCTGGCAACTATTGGTCAACTCGATTTTATGCAGGCTGATGCGACGCTTTTTCCGGCTTTAAAGTTGGTACGCCGGGCCCTGGCCGCAGGTGACTCCGGGGCGATTGCTTTTAATGCGGCGAACGAGGTTGCGGTCGAGCTTTTTCGTCAGGGTGAGATCGGTTTTTTAGAGATTGCCGAAATCGTCGAAAAAGTGCTTAACCAAGTAGCCACAGAAGATTTTTCAACCCTTACCGAGATTCTTGATTTTGACGCTAAGGTACGGCAGTCAATTTTATAATAATAGGATAATTCATGTACAGTACTGTTTCAGCTATAATTGTTTTAGGAATTCTTATTTTTGTTCACGAACTTGGCCACTTTCTGGTGGCTAAGTTTTGTGGGGTCAGGGTTCTGGTTTTTTCTTTAGGTTTTGGGCCGCGCCTTTTCGGTTTTCGCAAGGGTGATACCGAATACCTGCTCTCAGCGGTGCCTTTGGGTGGCTATGTTAAGATGTTGGGGGAGGGCAAGGGTGACGATGATGTTGAATTGAGCGCCGAAGAGAAGCCTTTTTCCTATGAGTATAAAAGCCCCTGGCAACGCCTGGCAATTATTATTGCCGGGCCCGGTGCCAATATCCTTTTCGCCGCCCTGGTTTTTTCCGTAGTCTATCTCTTTGGGGTTCCCTCATTAAGCTCGGTAATCGGTGAGGTTAACCACGAGATGCCGGCTTATAGCGCCGGGTTTCAGTCTGGTGATAAAATTGTCAAGATTAATGATCAGGCGATTGTTGATTGGGAGCAGCTATCGGCCGCAGTACGTGTCAGCGGTGGTCATGAGCTGGTTATCGCCTATGAGAGGGGAAACCAGCTGTTGGAAGCTCGGGTGGTGCCGAAGCGGATGGAAAGTAAAAATATGTTTGGTGAAAATGTGGTCACCTATATTATTGGGATTACCGCGTTGGGTGAGACCGTGGTTAAGCATTACCGGCCCGGTCAGGCTTTGATTCAAGGCTTAAAAGAGACCTGGAAAGTCTCTTATTTGACCGTGCTTGGCTTTATAAAAATGATCGAGAGAGTGATCCCAGCCAAAGATCTGGGCGGGCCGATCATGATTGCCCAGATGGCCGGTCAGCACGCCAAAGCCGGTATCTTGAGTCTGCTCTATTTTATGGGCATAATCAGTGTTAATCTTGGTATCCTCAACCTTTTCCCTATTCCGGTACTTGATGGCGGCCATCTTCTTTTTATTACGATGGAGATTGTTCTTGGTCGGCCGGTGAGTATGCGAAAAATGGAGATCGCCCAGCAGGTTGGCCTTTTTCTCCTGATCTCTTTAATGATTTTTGTTTTTTATAATGATCTAACTCGGATCTTTACCAAATGACATCTTTAACTCTGGTTGTTGATTGTAGTACTGAAATTCTTTCTTTGGCTCTTTTGCGTGGTGGCGGGACTCTGGTTGAGTTGCGTCTGGCGGTTTCCGAGCCGCATTCAAAAACTTTGCTGGCGGCGGTTGACTGGGCTTTGTCCCAAGCCTCTCTTGAAGTCTCTCAGCTTGAACGGCTGGCGGTTTGTTGTGGTCCCGGATCTTTTAGTGGCTTAAGGATCGGGATGGCGACCATGCAGGGTTTGTCCCAGACGTTGGCCATACCTCTTTATACGTTTGTCGAACACGATCTGATCGCCTGGAAATTTGCTTTTCGAACCGGGGTTTTTGCGGTTTTAACT
>JAYEMC010000016.1:0-6667 GCA_034717935.1 Pseudomonadota bacterium
CAGCCCGAGGATTGCCCTGCTCTCTCGAACCCCGTTCCCGGAACGAAGCCAGTGGCAAAAAATTATTCAGAACAGCAGTAAAGAACTTCAACCCGAAAAGATTCAACAATCTGAGATCATAAGCAAAATTTCTCAGTGGGAACAACTTGGCGCAAAGGTAATCCTCATGAACGCAGATGCCGGCGATGCCAAACAGATGAAAGGGGTGGTTGATGAATTAAGCGAACAATTTGGTAAAATTGATGGTGTCATCCATGCGGCTGGAGTCGGCGGCGGGAAACTGCTACTCCAAACCGATGCTCAAGAGCTTGACCGGGTTTTACGACCCAAGGTTGATGCCGGCTTGAATCTGGCCCAACTTATTGACCTGGGCGAACTTGATTTTGCCATTTTTTGCTCATCCTTAAATAGCGTTCTGGGCGGCGTCGGACAGCTCGCATATAGTTCCGCCAACGCCTTTTTGGATGCCCTGGCAATGAGCTACAGAGGCCGGGGCCAGGTTGTAAGCATCGCCTGGGACACCTGGAAAGAGGTGGGAATGGCGGTTCGGGCGGCAACCGTGATAAAAAAAACCATTCGCTCTTATCCGATGAACGAAGTGATTAACAACCGTTCCCTCTCCCCGGCAACTAATTGGACTTTTGGCGAACATCAAATTGACAATAATTACGTTTTGCCGGGAACCGCCTATCTTGACATAGCCTATACCAGCCTAAAAGAAGCCGATTTCAACTCAGGCTTTGACGCAATCAAGATTGAAGATTTCACCATTTTGGCACCGTTGGCGATAGCTCAAGAGAGAGGAGGAAGCACGGCAAATTTACGAATCGGTATCTCTGACAGTTCCAACAGCCAGGCGTACGCCTTTGCTATTCACAGCGCCGATCGTGACAACCGGGGAGATTGGCTTGAACATGCCCGGGCTCAGGTTCAAGCTTTGGTTACTCCTCCGGAAAAAGTTGATCTCAAGGGTATTAAAAAGCGCTGCACCAAAATTATCCCGGAACAAACCGTCAATCTGGAGTACGGCATTAAAGTCAAGGCCGGAAGACGCTGGGACTTTCCCGTGACGGCATACTTTGGCGATCAAGAAGCGATCGCTTTTATGGAGCTTCCCGCAGACCTGCATTATGATTTCAAACAGCACCCGCTGCATCCGGCCCTGCTCGATCGAGCTACGGCTTTTATGCTGGCTGACATTGAAAATGCCTGGGATTTTATGCCCTTTCAGTTTGGCCTGATAAATATCTATGCCCCGCTTACACCCGGCATTATCAGCTATAGCCGCCGGATAAAAGAGGAGAATTCTTTCGGCCGCCTCCTTTTTGATATCACTATTATGAGCTCTGAAGGTGATATTTTACTGGAGATCAAGCGTTATACCATGCTCAAAGTTGCCGCAACCGACAGACAACCCGCACAAGTCGCCAAATCCGGCGACCTCGGAAAATCATCATCTGAACCCGAAATAAAAGCACTCTCCCCGGTCTTGCGCTCGATTATCGCTAACGGAATTTCTCCTGCAGAAGGAGCCGATATCTTTGCCGGCAGCCTCAATTTAAGCGGAGAACCGGTTATTTACGTCTGTACCACTGACCTGAAAACAGAGCGAGAGCAGGCCCGTTCCTTAGACCAAAGCCGGGAAATATCAGAATTAGTCGCAACCCGTTCGCAACCCGGAGAGAGCGACAAGCAACCCCGACCGCAGTTGGCCACGCCTTTCAGAAAACCGCAAGACAGAGTTGCAATCTTCATGGCAAAAACCTGGAGTGATCTGCTTGGAATTGACGGAATCGGTGCTGATGATGACCTGTTTGAACTGGGCGCCGATTCCCTGGTCGCAATTCAAGCAATCTCACGTTTTAACAATGAATTCGGCACCCAACTCTCGATTGACCGTTTTTTTACCGCGCCGACGATTGCCGGACTTGCCGCCTTTATAGCTCCGCTTAAGGGTGACAACAACCCGGCCAAGCAGCTTCCCCAAGAGCAGGAAACCGGGGACGAGAAAGAGGGAAACCTGAAGCTCTCCGACACTCAGCAAAGACTCTGGTTTTTATCCCAACAAATAGGTCCTAACCATGTTTACAATCTACCGGTAGCTATGAAACTTCGGGGAGAACTCGATATTGAAGCTTTACAAGAGGCACTTAAAGCCTTGGCCGAACGTCACGATGCCCTCTCCACAAGCATCTTTTCGGAACAAGGTTTCGATCCGGTAATGAGAGTGCATAAAAACGTAGAGGTTCCTTTTCGCATTGAAGATATCGCTGATTTCCCGGAAAATGATCGAGCAAAAGAACTTAAGTCAAGAGTACAAAAGGAGGCCGCTACTCCGTTCAAACTTAACCAGGTTCCACTCTTTCGCGCTCTGTTGCTGGTAGTTGGCAACAACGAATATGGGCTGATTATTACCTGCCACCATATCATTGCAGATGGCTGGTCCATAGGTGTTATCATAGATGATCTGAACCAACTATACAACGCTAAAACAGAGAACACCCCGCTCTCTCTCCCGTCGCTTACAGCCGGCTACAGTGATTTTGTGAAATGGCAACAGCGCTCGATTGCATCCAACCTCAATGCTGGTGAAATTAAATTCTGGCAGGAAAAGTTACAGGGAATACCGGCAATTTCATCGATGCCGACCGACAAACCAAGGCCCTTAATGCAATCCTTTGCCGGAGATTCAATCTCATTTAAAGTTTCACCATATTTGACCTCACAACTCAAGCTACGGGCAAAATCGCTGAAAACCTCGCTCAACACCCTGCTGACGACAGCTTTCGGCCTGCTGCTCTCCCGTTATTCAGGCCAAGATGATATTACAATCGGCACAGCTCTGGCCAACCGTTCCCGACCGGAGTTTGAAGCGGTTGTCGGCTTGCTTGCCAACGTCATGCCCCTAAGGCTTGACCTCTCGGGTCGGCAATCTTTTGCGGAATATGTAAAACGTACAGCAAAAGCCGGAACCGAACTCCTGCAACACGGACAAATTCCGTTTGAGAGACTGATTAAAGAGCTCAATTTTCCCCATGATACAAGTCATCAGACCCTGTTTCAAACCTACTTCACGCTCCTTTCTCCATTAGGTGACCCTCCCCAAACGCCAAAACTGAAACAGGAGTGGCTGGAGTTCAGATCAGATATCGCCAAATTTGATCTTTCACTCTACATGGAAGAGCGCGATGGCGGACTCTCATCGGTTCTGGAGTTTGCTACTGCGTTGTTTGAATCAGAGAGTGTAAATTGCTGGATTAGAAGCTTTTTACACCTGCTAGAAATAGTTGCGGAGCGGACGGATAGATCAATTACCGGTTCTGATCTGATCTCTGCTCGCGACCAAACCCGGCTGGCAAAATGGGGCAAGGGCAAGAGCGTACCCTTAAGCGAAATCTCCTTAATCGAACAATTCAGGCGTCAGGTGATCGACCAGCCCGAAACCATAGCGATCATTGGTGACCAACACTCTTTGACTTACGCCGAACTTGACACACTTTCAGAAAAGATCAAAAAAGCTCTGCAAGGCTCAAAAAAAGATAGTATCATAAAGGATGATTTTATCGGCATCTGCATGGAAAAATCTCCGGCCACAATTGCCGCCATGCTCGCCGTCCTGAAAAACGGTTCGGCCTTTATCCCCCTAGATCCCGGTCAACCGAAAAAACGGCTTAAGTTCATGATCCAGGATTCGCACCTGAAAAAAATCCTGGTCGCAAAAGAGAGTTCTGATTTTGTCAAATTTTTTTCCCGGGGTGAGCTAAATAATGAGCTGAAAATTATCGATATCAGCACCCTGTCGAAAGTCCCGATTGCTGAAGATAAAATTGCCGGGCCGAAGTACGCTTCTATGTATGATCCAGAGAATCCGGCGTATGTAATCTACACCTCGGGTTCAACCGGTTGCCCCAAAGGTGTGGTTATTCCCCACCAGGGTCTGCTTAACACTATGCAATGGTATCGCAACACTTTTTCAATATCAGCCAATGACACAATCTCACAATTTTCAACCCTCTCCTTTGACGCCTCAATCATTGAAATATGGCCGACATTATGTTCGGGGGCCACTCTTCACCTGGTTCCGAACGACCTCAACTTTGACCCGCTTGAACTGCGCGACTGGATTATCGCCAATAATATAACAGTTCATTTCTGCTCAACCGCGATGACTGAGATTTTATTACAATTAAAGTGGCCCAAAGGTTGTCAGTTACGCTTCCTTGGCACCGGCGGTGACACCTTAAGAGTCAGACCCACTGACGGCCTGCCTTTCATAACCTGCAATATGTACGGCCCAACGGAAAATACCGTAGTTTCCACCAGCACTGTGCTATCAGCAACCGGCAAGCTTACCCCGGAGATCGGCAAACCTCTAGACAATGTTAATTGCCACTTACTGCAACAAAACGAAAACCTGCTCACTCCGGTTCCTCCTGGAGCTCCCGGCGAACTCTATCTCAGCGGTAGCGGGCTGGCCACCGGCTACCTCAATGATCCTGAACGGACTGCGGCAAGTTTTTTAGACTGGTCGCCAACAACCTTTCGTACCGGCAAGAAACTGCCTGATGCGATCCGTATCTATAAAACCGGAGATCTTGTCAGGTATCGCCATGACGGTAATCTTGAATTTTTAGGACGCCTGGATAATCAGGTTAAGATCAGAGGATTTAGAATTGAACTGGGTGAAGTTGAAAATGCTCTTAAGCATCATGCCGACATTTTAGATGCCATTGTCATAACTCATGGCAAGACGGCCGACAATAAACGTTTGGTCGCCTTTGTCATAAATCGGGGAAATAAACCGACCTCCAAAGATGAGCTAACAGTCTATCTAAAAACAATTTTGCCGACCTACATGTTGCCAACGGATATCCTTGAAGTTAAAAAATTTCCACTCCTGCCGAGTGGCAAAATCGACCGTCAAGCTCTGGCTGAGTTGCTTCTTAAACCAACCCTAAGTGAAAAAAGTGAAAAAAAAGAGGGGGCTGTTTATCCAAAAGGGTCAAACAAGATCGCTTTCCTGTTCACAGGACAGGGTTCGCAACCGGTTATAAGTCGGGAACTGCTCAAAGAGCCGGTATTTAAAAAAAATATTGATTACTGTGCAGAGATACTTAAACCTTATCTGCAACTCGATATCCGGGATATTTTAACCCAAGGCTCCGAGGCATCCGAAAATAATCTCAATAAAACTTCAGGAAAAACTTCGGGGCACACTTCAGAACCTCTCTCTACCAGGATTGCCCAACCGGCCCTCTTTGTCTTCGAATATGCTCTGGCCCAACTCATGATAGAGCAGGAAATCACTCCAACCATAATGATCGGCCATAGTATCGGTGAATGGGTTGCCGCCGCGATCTCTAAGGTTTTCTCCCTTGAAGATAGTCTGAAGCTAATCGCCCAGCGGGGTGAGTTCATGAATAAACAGGCCCCGGGGAAAATGCTGGCTGTCTCCCTGCCGGAAAAAGAGGCCCTGAAATATCTTAAAACCGGACTTTCGCTGGCGACGGTCAACACCCCGGAACAATCGGTTATTTCAGGCCCGGAAGATGAGATTGATGAACTGTTGCAAATTCTTGACTCTCTAAACATTCAGGCGACCAAACTAAATACCTCGCACGCCTTTCATTCTGAGATGATGGCACCGGCCATGGCAGAGATGGAAAAGGCTGTCGCCGCAGTCAAGCGTTTCGCCCCCCAAATTCCTTTTATCTCTAACCTCACCGGCAACCTGATCACTGATGAACAGGCAACCTCGCCCCAATATTGGGCTCGGCACCTGCGCGAAACCGTTCGTTTCGGCGATGGCCTGAACACCCTGCTCGCAGACCGGGACCTCGCTCTCCTTGAAATCGGCCCTAACCGAATTCTTATAAACATGGCCCTGCGTTCTCCGGCCTACGCCCAACATCCGGCTCTCGCCTGCCTGGATCCCGCATCCGGCAAACCTGACGTCATAAATCTTGCCGAAACCACCGCCGCATTTAAGGAGGGTTCACTCAAAGTGAGGCTGTAGCTACATCCACCATCTGAATATACATTCTTACCCCTTCATAGTCAGACTTTACAGGTAGTTTAATCTTGGAGTAGGTGGTAGACTTCATACCAAACTCATTCATACATATTTTTTTGTAGAGACGAAGTCGTAAGGCATCTCCCATGCCAAACATGTATCTTACGGATTGCGCCTTTGCCTGACGAACAATGTGGCAAAACATAGTTTTTGTACAGTCTCCTCGTCTATAATCGGGGTGAACTACGATTCGGTTAAATTCGCAATAATTTTCCTGTTCGAGGTGAAGTTCAGAAAAAGTTTTTTGCAGGAAAGAGCTATTTTCTGCTGCAGAGCCCAGATCCTCTTCCATCGAGAGTAAAACCCTTGCCTGGGGAGTCGAGACGGTTAAACATCCTCCGCCAACACAACGATTTTCATGGAAAATCAAAAGTGTTTGTATCTGAGGTTTATTGTAATCTTCCTCTTCGAGATAATCAAAAAATCGAAATCCTTTAAAAAAGGGGTCATGTTTATAGAGAAATTGACGCAATTCAACATATTGTTTGAGCAATTTTTTATCTCTTGTAAATATGAACGTAAGTTCGTCGTTACCATATTGTGACATAAAATATCTATAGCTCCTACTTCTTGCCAAAGGTGTTCGGTTAGGGT
>JAYEMC010000017.1:0-6652 GCA_034717935.1 Pseudomonadota bacterium
AATCCAATGGATGCTGTGATCAATGTTCACTAATGTTCAAAAACTTGGAACCATTTTACTCAGAAGGAGAAAGATTATGTCAGAAAGTCAAATTGAGTTAAACAACAACCGCAAAAAACAGCTTGGTCGTATTATAGAAGTAATGCCGAAACAGGGCAAACAAATCATGGAGCAGGTAGGTGAAACATATAAAGATGGAGCTCTAGAGAGAAAGTCTAAACATCTTATGGCTCTGGCTATAGCTCTTGGTGTTGGATGCCAGAATTGCGTTTTATTTCATACTGAGGCGGCATTGGAATCAGGTGCAACCAAGGAAGAATTTCTTGAGACCATCTCAATAGTAATCAGTATGAGAGGTACAACTGGTGTCGCAGAATCTCTAAGGGTGATTCAGTTTTTAGATGAATCAGGAAGATTTTAGTGCCTTACAGGTTATTTGCCAAATAGAGGTGTTCCGCGAATCTTTACATTGAGAATAATTTGGATAAACTGCAAAACCCGTAAACGGAATTTCTGTTTGCGGGAATTACTCCCGCAACCCAAAAGTAACCGCAAGGCCCGCAAATATGAGCACTAATGACTCAGTTCAAAAATGAGATTAATTTTAAAATGGAGTAAAAACAGTGAAGAAAATTTTTCTATTGTTGTTGGTTAGCTGTTTTTTGCTGGTGGCCTGTTCGTCAACCAAGGTGACCGGGATTTGGCAGGATGAAAATTATAAGGGCAAGTCGTTTGCTAATATCCTGGTAGTCAGCAGCTTTCTTGATGGAGAGGCCGGTCGCATGAGTGAAGTTCAGTTGGCTCGTTATCTACGCAAGAAAGGGGTTTCTGCCAGTCCCGGTCATGTCGTGCTTCCGTCCGGCAGCCGGGCTTCGGTTGAGGCGATTAGCGCAGCTATCGGTAAGCACGCTTTTGATGGGGTTCTGATCTCCCGATTGGTCGACAAGATAGACGAGACCCAGATTGTGGCCAAAGGTTCTTGTAACAGCCGCTGGGACAGTGACTATCGACAGAACGATAGGTATTCACTCTCTCCTTGTCCGCCCGGTTCCCGAACTCGAACGACTGCAGTTTACGGGGTTGAAACCAAACTTTACAGTGCTGAAAATCGAGAGTTGGTGATGTCCTTCTCGTCAAAAACTACTACCGACCGTCCTTCCGGCGAATTGATCAAAGGTTTTGTCAAGACCGTGGTTGAGCACTTAAGTCGTGCCGACCTGCTATCGGGGTCGGGGCTGAAGTGATAAAGGAAAAGTTTAATATGAAACCGCGAATAACCAGGTCTGGTATTGCCGAAATATGTTGTCGCAATGTCAGCCAGTATTTGATGGTGCTGTTGCTGCCGCTGGTAGTTGTCGGCGGCTGTTACTGGCCGAAAATTGGTTTTACAGTGGTTGGTCTGATTGCTCTTTTTATGATTATCGCCAGCCGCAGGGGGCGTTTCTATTGTGGTTGGCTCTGTCCTATGGGTGCTTTTCATGAGCGTATTTTAAGTTTGTTCAGTCGCAAGCAGACAATCCCCGCCTTCTTTAAAGCCCCCTGGTTTCGTTGGGGGCTTTTTGTCGTCATGATGACTTTCATGAGTTCCCGCCTGCATGCTGCCTTGGGCAGTGTCGATGCCTTTGGTGACGTTTTTCGGACTATGTGGATGGTCTCGGTCTTGCTGGCCATCGCTCTCGGACTCTATTTTAAACCCCGAACCTGGTGCACTGTCTGCCCCATGGGGGTGCTGCAGGGGGTAAGTTCCAGCAATACCTATCTGCTCAGTGTTGATGAGAGTTGTATCGAGTGTGGAAAATGCGAAAAAGTTTGCCCCGTATCAACCTATCCCGGAGCCTTCAGGGTCGTCGGGGGTGTCGGCCAAGTACCTTCCGGAGAATGCTTGCGTTGCTCAAACTGTATTGTCAATTGCCCCAAAGATGCCTTGTCTTTTCGAGACCGGATTGTTGATTAATTCGGAAAAATGAGCGGTTGTGTCTAACGAATTTATTGCGAGAAATAGATGAATAAATTTTCTGATTTACTGGAGTTGGCCTGCCACCTGGGGGCGGCGGATGCGACTTTGATTGAGGTCAAAGATATTGAGGTTAAAGATGAGCTTGCAGGGATGTGTCTGGAGCCGCGTTGTGATGGTTACGGTCGCTCTATGAGTTGTCCGCCTCATGTTGCCGGGCCGCAGGGTTTCAGGCAGATGATGGTTGATTATGGTCAAGCCTTGGTTTTTAAGCTTGAGGTGCCGAAAGAGGTCTCTTTTTCATTTGAACGGAACGAAGTTTTGGCTCTGATTCATGAAATTGGGGCCGGGGTTGAGAGGGCGGCACGTAAATTGGGTGCGGCAAAAGCCCGGGCTTTTGCCGGAGGATCTTGTAAAGAGCTTTTTTGCGCCGATTATCCGGAGTGTCGGGTGCTGGATGAAGGTAAGGCTTGCCGTAACCCGCATCTTGCTCGGCCCTCAATGTCCGGTCATGGTATTGATGTCGGTAAACTGATGGAGACTGCAGGCTGGCCCCAGAAGTCGGTGGTTGATAAAGATGAGTCGATGGCGACCTTTACCGGCCTGGTTCTGCTTGAGTAAATTAACTTAAAGGGTAAGAAAGTTTTTCAGAATTGCCATGCCGGCTTCGGTGAGGATTGATTCGGGGTGGAACTGGATGCCCCAGATAGGGAGCTCGCGGTGGCGAATGGCCATGATCTCTTGATCGTCACATGCGTGGGCTGTAACTTTAAGGCAGGCGGGCAGGGTTTTCGGGGCGATTACCAACGAATGGTAGCGGGTTGCGGTGAAGGGGTTGGCAACTCCTTTGAAGAGTTCGCGGCCGTCATGTTCAACCTCAGAGGTCTTGCCGTGCATGATACGGTCGGCGCGAACAATTTCTCCGCCAAAAGCGGCTCCGATACTCTGGTGGCCGAGGCAGACGCCTAAAATCGGCAGTTTTCCTGCAAAATGTTTGATCGCAGCAACCGAGATCCCGGCTTCGGCCGGCGTGCAGGGGCCGGGTGAAATAACGAGTCGATCCGGCCGCAGCTCGGCGATGCCGTCGATGGTAATTTCATCATTTCGTTTGACAATCACCTCTTCCCCTAAGATGCCAAAATACTGGACTATGTTGTATGTAAATGAGTCATAGTTATCGATCATTAAAAGCATTGTAGAATAATCCTGATGGGAAATTGGGATGGCAAAGTAAAATGTTCAGATGCGAGGCGTGCAAAGCCTGAGGAATGCGGCGTACGAATAGTACGCCGCAGTGACGAAGGTTGCAGCACAACGAAGCACCCCCAAGAGTACTTCCTCGCTATCGCTCACAGCGCAGGTGGACATTTTACGAAGCCGTCATTTGCCGAAGCCGTCGACGATTAGAGTTCCGCTTTTACTATCCTTGCTCACTTGTAGATATTTGCGTTTGGCGCAATCTTGCAACATCTCGCTAAACGAGCGGTAGCCGATGGTGGACTCGTTAAATGAGGGCCGCTTGCGCTGCATAGTCTGTTTGATCATCGAGGACCAGAGGATCTCTTTATTCTCTCGCCTTAAGGCCGTGATCGAGTCAAAGAGTAATTTGAAAGCTTCACGTTTCTCTTCAGGGATGTCATCGGCAAGTTGTGGCGGGGTCATCTGTGAGGCCTGCTCCAGATCTTCGTAATAGATAAATTCGTCACAGTTGTCACTTAAGAGGTCTGACGTACTATCGCGCATACCGATACCGATTACCCGCTTGCCGTTCTCTTTGAGTTTGGAAACCAGAGGCGAAAAGTCGGAATCGCCGGAGACGACAACGAACGTGTCGATATGATCCTTGGCGTAAGACATGTCCATGGCATCGACGCAGAGGCGGATATCGGCTGAATTTTTACCGGTCATGCGTCGTTTCGGAATCTCGATCAACTCGATTGCCGCCGCGTGCAACTCTTCCTTGAATTTGGCGTAGCTGGCCCAATCGGCATAGGCTTTTTTGGCGATTACCTTGCCCTTTTCAACCAGTCTCGCGAGAATTAGTGCAATCTCAAATTTCTCATTTTTTTTACGATTTTTAAAGCCCAGGGCGAGGTTTTCAAAGTCGATGAAAACGGCCAGGGTGTGTTCTTGTTCAGACATTATTAAAGTTGCTCCATAAGCAAGAGGAAGTAGTTTTTATCTGCGAAAGCCGGCCTTTTGCTCCGACCGGAATCAACCTACTAAATGCCGGCGGCAGAGTCAAGTGCAATGTGTGGTTGTGTTTTTTCACGGAGCCATCAGGCTTGAAATTCTTGTAATTGTTGTGTATGTTGGCAACGATATGAATAGTTGCAATAAAACAACCAAAAATGGAAGGGGGCGATTGGTTCCATGGGTTTAAAAGATGATATCGCCGCGTCGGTTAAGGATGCGATGCGCAAAAAAGAGAAGGTTCGTCTCGGGGTCTTGCGGATGTTGATGTCGGAGATGAAAAATCGTCAGATTGAGGCTCAGAAAGAGCTTGAAGATGCGGATATTCTTCAGGTTATCACGCGCATGGTCAAACAACGTCATGATTCCGCTGAGCAGTTTACTAAAGGCGGCCGGGAAGAGCTGGCAACCAAAGAGAATAGCGAAATAGAGGTCTTGCAGGGTTATCTGCCGGAATCTCTCTCTGAAACTGATCTTGAAAACCTGGTTAAAGAGGCGATTGCCGAGACTCAAGCCACGAGCAAAAAAGATATGGGCAAGATCATGAGAGTGGTAATGCCGAAAATCGCCGGTCGGGCAGATGGTAAAGCGGTTAACCAGATGGTTGTCCGGTTGTTGGGGTAGCTTTTATGAAGAATTACGTTTTCCAAGAGTATTTCATTGCCTTGCCTGGGGCCGAAAATGGACTAAACTTTGTTAGCCACGAAAGGACACGAAAGTTCACGAAAAAACTTTTGTGCCCTTTCGTGAATTTTCGTGGCCATAAATAGATGGCAATTGAGAACCTTTTACATTTAACACCAGAGGCCCAGGCTGCCAGGATTCTTGAACTTGATCGGGTTCTGGCGCTGGTCGCGGCAAAAGCTTGTACGGTTTCAGCAAAAGCTCTGCTTTTGGATTTAGAACCGGCTCCGGCTACCGAGATTTTAAGGCTGCGGGAGGACTTGCGTCAGACCGCAGCCTTTATGGTCTTGATTCGAGAATGTGGTGCGGTGCCGCTGGCCGGAGTTGAGGATCTTAACCCTTTTCTTGAGGAGATCCGTTTTCCCGAAAGCTGGCTGCCGCCGCGCGAACTCCTGATTATAGCCTACACATTTGCCGCTTTAGAGCGGGTGCGCGAATATCGTGATCAGGTTATGGAGCGGGCCGCAGAGCTCTTTACGCCGATAGCGTCGGTTTTTGACGATATCGATTCATTTGTACCGCTTAAACGTCTGATCGAGAGCTGTATTAATGAAGAAGAGGAGATTCGCGACAACGCCAGTTTGGAGCTCAAGGATATTCGCCGGCGAATTAAGTCATCAAGGCGCCAGATAAGCACTCAGCTCAATGAGATTCTCGCCAACCCGGAATTTGAGCCCTTGATTCAGGATAACCTGGTCACGATTCGCAACCAGCGTTACGTGCTCCCTTTGCGTACCAATTTTCGCAGCGCCATTCCCGGCATTATCCACGATCACTCCAGAACCCGGCAGACCTGTTTCGTCGAACCCTTAGAGAGTGTCTCCCTAAATAACAATCTTGCTCTTTTACTCCAGGAAGAGAAACAGGAGGAGATCAATATCCTGCGGATGCTCGGCGATCGTTTGCGCCAGTCGGCAGCTTTGATTGTCGAGACTCTGGAGAAAATTCTAGCTCTTGACCAACTTCAGGCCAAAGCTCTTTTCGGCGAGCAGATTAAGGCCTCGGCTCCGGTTTTGCTGGAGTCCTGGGAGGCCGGTTTTGCGCTTAAAAGTGCCCGTCATCCGTTGTTGGCTGCGGTTTCAGGTGCGGCTGAGTCTGCCCCGGTTGTGCCCATCGATATCGAGTTTCCGGCCGCGCGCTGCGGTCTGGTGATCTCCGGAGCCAATACCGGCGGTAAAACCGTAAGTCTGAAAACTGCGGGACTGATCGCTTTACTGGCGCGTTGTGGTCTGTTGCTGCCGGTTGCTCCCGAAAGCCGAGTGCCGCTTTTTTCTAAAGTGCTTGCGGCGATTGGCGATGAACAGAATCTGGCGGCTTCATTGAGTACCTTTTCCGGTCATCTGCTCGCGGTTAAAACTATTTTGGCGGAGGCCGATGCGCGCTCCCTGGTCTTGCTTGATGAACTCGGCGTCGGCACCGACCCCAAAGAGGGGGCGGCTTTGGCGCAAGCGGTGTTGATCGAACTCAAAGAGCGGCAAGCAACCTTTATGGTAACCACGCACTATAATGACGTTAAATCCTATGCTTATGAAGAGGAGGGGATCAGCAGTGTTGCGGTCGCTTTTGATCCGGCCAATTTTCGTCCGCTTTATCATCTTCAATATGGAGTTCCGGGACTGAGTAACGCTCTGTTGATTGCTCGTAACTTAGGTTTCTCGCAAGCTTTGGTCGACCGCGCCCGCTCACTTCTGGATGAGGGCGAAAATCGGACGACAAACCTCGCGGCCCAACTCGAAAAACGTTTGGCCCACACCGCCAATCATGAAAAAGAGTTACTTCATTTAAAGCAACAGGCCCGCATCGAGGGAGATCGTCGGCAAC
>JAYEMC010000018.1:0-6609 GCA_034717935.1 Pseudomonadota bacterium
CTTTCACCGAGTTGCAACAAGAGGCGGGCAGACAGTTTGATCCTGAGCTGGTGGCTGTTTTGATCAGTCAGAAAGATGAACTTGTCAAGCTGTTGGAAAGTCACCGGGAGAGAGATCCCAAGTTTTTAAGAAGAAAAACCGATTGGGGGGGTATTTCTCGTAACCCGAAGGTGGTGGCTTGCGCTTAACGATTAAGCTGTTTACCGGTTTTCGTCAGGGGAGTTTACTCTAGGAGGCTGCCCGAGAACGTCTTTTTTCCCCATATCTGCGTTATGCCCAAAAAATTATCCTCGGAATACTTAATGTATGCCTGTGGTAATTTTCTTCGCATGCCTTGATCTGAGAAAAAAATCCTATTCTCGGACAGCCTCCTCCTAGGAGCATGTCCGAGAATGCTCTTTTCCTCAGCTCTTCTCTTTTTCCTTTCTCCTTCTTTAATTCTTGCATTTCCTACAAGTTCACTATAGAATTAATGTCGTTGTTCAGAACTTTTCAGCGATTGACAACCTGTTTTGAGTTTGGAGAAAAGTATTCTATAATGTGTGGTATTCACGGTGTTGTTTCAGCTCGTATGGAAGCTGGTGCAATCGGTCATAAATTGTCTTTGATGGGTTCGGTTCAGGCCCATCGCGGACCTGATGATGAGCGTTGTGAGGTTTATGAGTGCGGTCGGCGGCGGGTTGGTTTTGGTTTTGTGCGTCTCGCAATTTTAGATCTTGAAACCGGTATGCAGCCGGTGCGGACCTCTGATCAGGCCGCCCTGATCTGTAATGGACAAATCTACAACTACGTTGAGCTTAAAGCCGAACTGGATGATGTCGAATGGCTGACTAAAGGTGATGCCGAGGTCGCTTTACAGAGGCTGCGGCGCTTTGGGCCTGAGGCCGCTCTGCAAGCTTTTAACGGCATGTATGCCGGAGCCTTTTTTGACCCCGTAAGGCACCGTTTGGTTCTTTTTCGAGATCGTTTCGGGATTAAACCGCTCTACTATCGCGAACTCGACGGCGATTTCTGGTTTGCTTCCGAGATCAAACCTCTGTTGTCGGCCGGAGGCCGGGCCGAGATTAGAGAAGAGGCCTTTCCCACACTTTTTACTTACCGTTATCTGCCGGGTGAAGAGACCGTTTTTGCCGGTATTAAGCGTCTGCCGCCAGGCTCTTTTCTGGTTTACGATCTTATCTCCGGAACCTATAAAATCGAACCCTACTGGCAGAACAGTTTTCCTGCAATTACTGATACCAGCAAAAATATTTCCCTGATTGACGCTGAAGAGAGTTTTTATGAACTCTTTTGCGATGCCGTCCGTCTGCGCTTACGTTCCGATGTTGAAGTCGGCAGTTTTTTAAGCGGCGGCATCGACTCTTGTGCAGTCGCGGCGGTAGCGGCCAAGATTCAGCCGGAGCTCTCTCTTTTTACGATCGCTTTTAAAGATCAGGCCTATAACGAGCTACCGGAAGTGCAGAAATTTCTCGCCGCCGGCGAGTCGCTTTTTCAGAAAGCGAAGCATTATGTCGCTTTCTGTCAAGAGAGTATCCTGGCGGAACTTCCCGGTTTGGTGCGGGCTTTGGAAGAGCCGATTTTTCTTGGTGCGGTGCTGCCTACCGATCAAGTCTGCCGGATGGCCGGCCAGCGGGTGAAAACCGTGTTGACGGGGGAGGGGGCGGATGAGATTTTTGCCGGATACCGAAAATTTCTTATCGAAATGGCAGCTCTTGAATATGCTCAGGCAGATCGTGTGGGTCGTTTGGAGCTTGAACGTAGTTATCCCGAGCTCCTAAATTACGTTGAGCATCGAGCCGCCGACCCTCTGCAGCGCTATATTCAGAGTGAGACGCTTTTCTCAAGGCTTGAGTTGTCGCGGCTCTTGGGTTATAAAGATATCGACGTGGAGAACTTGCGAAAACTCAAGGCGGCGCCGCTTCTTGATGGTCGGGAGCATCCTCTGAATGCGGCTCTGGCGGTTGAAAGTCGCTGTCGGTTGCCCGATTACGTTATTTTAAGGCTGGATAAACTGTCGATGCGGCACTCGTTGGAGACCCGGACTCCATTTTTGGACTATCGTCTGGCCGAGTTTGCCGCCCGCTTACCGGTCGAATATAAAATTGACCTCAATCAAGGGCGTGAGAAATATATCTGTCGGCGCACTTTTTCTCGTTATAAATTGTTGGATGAGCGCAGCGCCTGGCGGCGCAAACAGCCCTTTACCAGTCCCTTGGCAACTTGGCTGAGCGATGAGAAAGCCTGGCCGGAGGTGGTCTCGGAGGCGCTCTCAGGTGACATGCTTAAACGGCATGGGGTGCTTGATTTAAAGATGGTAAACGAGCTTAAGTCACAGGTTACAACCGCAGGAGTTGGTCCGGCGACCCTGGTTTCGGGAGCCGATCGTCTCTTTGCGGTTCTGGTATTTACTTTGTGGTATGAGGAATTTTGTTGTGGTTGAAAGTGCTCATTTAAAGTTTGATAATCTGGTTCTGGAGTATAGCGAAAGGCTCTTCGAGCAGCTTTCTCGGGCTCTGGTTCCAGGCCCTTTAACCTATGGTTTTGAATATGAATTTTTGCCGACTAGCAAGATGACGCCTGACAAGGTTAAAGAGCTTGAAACGGCTCTTCCGAGATTGGGCTTTCAGCGTCAGGCCGATGGCACGCTCAGAGCCTTAGACGGTCTTCATATCACGTTTGAGCCGGGTGGTCAGTTGGAGTATGGCTCACCCCCTCTTTTTGCTTCTGATGAGGAGGGGATTTCCAACCTGTTAGATCATATTGCGGCAACCAATCAAGCAATTAAAGAGCTTTGCGGGATCAAGTATCTGGCTCTCGATTATTGTTCAGACCGGGCGTCGGCACCGCTCTGTCTTAAGGGTCGTCGCTATCGGGATATGCATGTCCTTTTTTCCGATAATGGTGGTCGTGGTCGTGAGATGATGAAGGGTACGGCCTCAATTCATCTGCATGTCAGGATTCGCTCATTAAATGAAATAGTGCCGCTTTATCGGCTTTTGCAGAAGTTATCAACGGATCCCGATTTCGCTATGTCGGAGACCCGTCGGGCGATATGGGATGAGACCGAATCCTCTCGTTGCCGGATTCCGGTGATTGCTGAAGTCGAAAACGAAAAGGCGTTGTTGGTTCACTTGGTCAGGCATGCCTTAAGCGCTATCGACTTTAGTCGGCGTATTCCTTTTGCGGAACTCAAAGGGCGGTCATTTGATGATTTTCTGATTCATCTGACCACAATTTTTACCGATGTACGGCTTAATCTTAAAGGACCAACTTTAGAATTGCGAACCATGGACAGCATGCCGGCTCCGGCTTTTCTCAAGCGCTGGCGGCGCTTTGTCACAGAAGTCGAAAAAACAATTTAAAATAAAAGGAGAAGGAAATGGCGGAAATAACTATCTACAGTACTCAAGTATGTCCATATTGTGTTAAGGCCAAACAGCTGCTTTCAGCTAAAGGGGCAACTTTTAAGGAGATCGATATCAGTGGTGATCCGGCCTTGGTGGAAGAGGCCCAAACCCGCAGCGGTGGGCGCAAAACCGTGCCTCAGATTTTTATCGGTGATCTTCATGTTGGTGGATGTGATGAGCTTTATGCGCTTGACGCGGCGGGCAAGTTGGATGGGTTGCTGACGTAGGGGAAGGGTAATAACTGTAAGGTTGAATTATGGAAAATTATTCTACAAATGAGACATTGAAGACCATCTATCAGCGCCGGAGTATACGCCAATTTCAGGATATGCCGGTTGCCGACTCACTGATTCAGGCCGTTCTCGATGCTGCCAACCAAGCCCCTTCCGCCCATAATCAGCAATCATGGAAATTTGTCGTTATCCGAGATCAGAAGAAACAGGAGCTGGCTCGCTTGGTTTCGCAAAAAGCCGCCGATTTTCCTAGGCCATCCGCGTCAATTTTGCGTATGGCCGGTCGCAGCATCGGAAGTGCGCCGGTCGTCATTGCGGCCATGAATACCGGCACCCTGATTGATCATGGCACCGAACTATTTAAGATTGAAGAGGATATTTCAGAAGATTTTTTTCGCACGATGGAGATCCAGAGTTCTGCCGCTGCGGTTGAGAATCTTCTGCTCGCCGCAACCGCACTTGGTCTTGGCAGTGTCTGGCTTGGGGTCTTGTTTCTCATCAAAGCTGATGTCTTATCGTTCTTGGGTGAAGCTCAGGGAGAGTTTATGGCGGTAATTCCTCTCGGTTATCCGCGAAAAGAGCACGCCGGCCCCAAAAAACAGGCATTGGAATATGTTGTCAAATATCTCTAAAGATGGATCAACAATGAATAAAGTTGCTGTAATAGGCGGCAGTGGAGTTTTAGAGATAGAACTTTTTGCCGGTTTTAAAAAGCGTGAGGTCGAGACTGGTTACGGCCGGGTGATAATTGAAGAAGGGGAGGAAGGCCTCTTTTTTTTACAGCGCCACGGAACCCCGCCGGTGCCGCCTCATAAACTTAATCATCATGCTAATCTGGTGGCGCTTAAAGAGTGCGGGGTTAAGTATCTCGTTGCGGTTAACTCAACCGGGAGTCTGCGGAGTGAATTAAAGCCGGGCTCTTTGTTGGTACCCGATGACTATTTTAATCCCTGGGCGATCAAGACTTTTTTTGATGATCGTCTGGAGTTTGTGACGCCGGGGCTTTCGGAGACTGTGCGCCGCGCCATAATTGAGGCGGCTGAAAAACTTTCGGTCGAGTTGGTTGATCGTGGAACCTATATTCAGACCACCGGCCCCCGATTTGAAACTTATGCCGAAGTTCGGGTGCTTGCAGGCTGGGGCAGCGTGGTCGGCATGACTATGGCTAATGAAGCCACGCTGGCTCGGGAGCTGGGTCTTGAATATGCCTCCCTCTGTCTGGTTGACAATTATGCCAACGGGGTTTGTGATCAGGTGGTGGATTTTCATGAAATTGAAAAGGCGCAGCAGAAAAACAGCCAAATCCTGCCCCGTCTGCTACCGGCCGTGGTTGGGCGTTTGCAGCGCAGTGGTTAGAGGGTAGCATGATTAAGTCAAGTCAGAAAATTTCCGGCAACCGGGGTAGGCTTTTAAGCAAAATCACCAGAATCAGTTACAATCCGGAACCGGATTTTACCAAGCCGATTCTGGAGATTGCGCCGGAGAAAAAAGAACGGATGTTTTCGCGGCTTCTGTTTCTCTACGGTAAAGAGCAGGCGGACCGGATAATGCCTGAGATTGAGCGTATTCTCAAAGTTCACCACGCTCATAAGCCTGAGGCGTTGATCGCGGCGGAAAAAGATTTTGTACCTAAAGAGCGGTTCACTGAAAAAGATATGGTTTTGATCACCTATGGTGACATGATCACAGGCCAAGGTAGTACGCCGCTTGCGACGTTACACGATTTTGTCAATACTTATAATTTGGGCGCTATCAATACGTTGCACATTCTACCTTTTTTCCCTTACTCTTCCGACCGCGGTTTTTCCGTTGTCAAATTTAAAAGCGTAGATCGGAGACTGGGAAACTGGACCGATATTCTTAATATGGCCGCCAATTACGATCTGATGTTTGATGGTGTGCTGAATCATTGTTCAGCAAAATCACGGATGTTCAAGGAATTTTTACGGGGGAACCCTCTTTTTAAGAATTTTTTCATATCCTATGAATCACCGGATGAACTGACCCCGGAGCAGCGGAGCAAGATTTTTCGGCCTCGTACCTCCGACATCCTGACAAAATTTGATACTATCGAAGGTCCCAGATATGTATGGACGACCTTCTCCGCCGATCAGATTGACATCAATTTCAAGGATCCATACGCCCTCAGGGAGTTAATCGAAGGCCTGCTTTTTTATGTCCGTAGAGGAGCTGACATTATTCGTCTGGATGCCGTGACTTATATCTGGTCCGAACCCGGGACCGAATGTGTTCAGTTACCGGAAACCCATGAAATAGTTAAATTTTTGCGTGATGTGATGGATACGGTCGCCCCCAACGTGGCCTTGATTACCGAGACCAATGTCCCGCACGAAGATAATATTTCCTATTTTGGTGACGGCCGTGATGAGGCCCACATGGTCTACAATTTTGCCTTGCCGCCGCTGGTTTTGCACACATTTTACCGAGAAGATGTGGCCGCTATTTCGCGGTGGGCAGATGATCTGAAAGCTGCATCAGACACAGCCACTTTCTTTAATATGCTTGACACCCATGACGGGATCGGACTTATGGGGGTTAAGGGGATTTTGGCTCAGAAAGATATCGAATTTATCACTCAGAGGGCAAAAGCGCTCGGGGCTCTTATCTCCTATAAAATGACCGAAGCGATGAGTGAAGAGCCCTATGAAATCAACTCGACCTGGTGGAGTGCTATTAATGATGAGAGTTGTGACGAAGAGATTCTAATCAAGATCAAGCGCTATGTTGCTTCAAGAAGTCTGGCATTGGTTCTGCAGGGCATACCTGCAGTTTATGCCCACGGTACTATCGGTACACCCAATGATCACGAATTGGTTGAAAAGAGCAAACAAAATAGAGATATCAACCGAGGCGTGATTGACAGTACGAGTTTAGCCCTTGCCTTTAAAGATCCCGTCTCAAAACTTTCAATCCTGCGTCATTATGCCGGTAAACTTTATCTTACGCGT
>JAYEMC010000019.1:0-6530 GCA_034717935.1 Pseudomonadota bacterium
AATAACTCCGTGTACCCGAGGTTCCCGAAGTTTATCGACAAGCTGGTCTAAATGGGTGGCTCGGGATTGAATGAGGCTCTCGCGGGCGGTAAAATAATCTTGCAGAGCAATGGGTTGGGAACGGTCGCGAGCCGCACGGTTTTCCCATGTTAATTCATAGGCTAGGGCGTTAACCAGCCAGGGTTGCCCGGCAGTATCTTCCCAGAGTTCAATAAAAATCTCATCGGCAAATTGCTGTCCGGTCGCTTCAGTATGCTGCTGAAAAAGAGCACGACACTCGGCAGTGTTGAAATTTCCCATACGTAGGGATTTAGATTTGATATTAAATGCCGAGCCGCCGGTGATAATTTCACCAGTTCCTGTATGTATTCGATAATCGCGAATATCGCGCAGACCACATAATACAATGCTCTGGGGAAAGGCGTTCGGGCGCTGGTTGTAACCGGCGCGAATTTGCCGTAAAAGTGAAATCAGGGTGTCACCAACTAATGCGTCGGCTTCGTCAAGGAAGAGAATAATGGGCTTTTCGCTGATTTCGGCCCAATAAGCCAACATATCCTTGAATTTGTTTTCAGGTTCCAGAGCCCTGCCCTTTTTTTCGTACCATTCGGCAACAGCGGGGTCACGTTGATAAAGTTTGATGGACTCCGCCAGAGCCTGGCAAACCGAACCCATACCACGGGCCACATCATTACGCGCAACCTGGGCCATTTCGATATTACAATAGACTGCGGCATAACGTTTTTCCAGATTAAACCACTCCATCATAGCCAGAAGAGCCGAAGTCTTTCCTGTCTGACGCGGGGCATGAAGAAGAAAATATTTACGCGAATCAATCAGGACTTTTATCTCTTCCCAGTCAATCCGCTCAAAAGATGAAACATAGTAGTGCAACTCCGGCACAATCGGCCCCGCAGTATTAAAAAACTTTTCCACTGCTACTCTCCTGTGCCTGCAACCTCTTCTTTCAAACGTTTCATATGGCCGCTGCCCAAGCCTTTAACTTCAAGGCAAAACTGTGGGCATAATACCTATTTAGTGCGCGACCGAAAACCGCCAATTTCCTCGATTGCGGCGTTAGACTCAAATTTTAATCCTCGGAGCTTTGCATAAGTTTTTTCATAAAAGCTCCTGATTTTTTCGGTTCGCGAAAATCTACTTAAAACCCCGGCAGTTTGAATTTCATTGTAACTTCACCAGTTTTCTTGTCAACCGTAACCGACTGACCTTCGGCACCAATTTTCTTGCCGGTTGCCATCTCCATCAGACCACTTAAAAAACCGATACCCTGGTTCAATGTATTCTCCATGGTTGCCGCTGACGGCTGGCTGCCATCCGCTACCGGAGAAACGTCATCTGCCGCTGACTCAACACCCGACTCTAGTTCCTCAGCTGAACAGACATCGGCATTCTGCTTACCCTCTAAAACCGGTTCTTCCCCCTCTTCTTTACGCACATTTGCCAGGGACTGAGTTGATGATTCAGATAAACTTTCGACGGCCGATTCTACAGCCGAACTCTCCCGTAACTCGATATTTTCAGCCTCTTCAACAACAAAGGGAGTAACCATTTTTTCGATCTGTTCGATCATCGTGGAGCGGCCCTTGGCCGAGAAATCGACTTCATCGGTAAAATCGGATTCGTTTAACACAGCATCGAAAAGTGCCTCTTTAACAACTATCCCGGAAGCGATACGCTCTTCGATAGAGCCTATGGATACCAGGTTAAAAACTGTAAGGTTACGGTTTTTCTGACCGATCCGGTGAATCCGACCGATCCGCTGGTTCTTTTTAGCCGGATTCCAGGGCAGCTCAAAATTGATTACAGTATCTGCCATCTGCAGATTGAGACCGGAGCCGCCGGCCTCGGTTGAGAGAAAAACCAGACAATCAGGATTTTCGCCAAATTCATCAATCAATTTCCCGCGATTTTTAACCGCTACTTTACCACTCAAACTAACAAAACCGATTTTTTTACTTTTGAGAAAGTTTTCAATAAGATGCTGCATCGTCGTCCATTCGGAAAAGATGATAACCTTACGCTTCTGGCCGATGATATCGAGTTTATCCAGCAGGATCTCTTCAAGCTCATTGAGTTTGGGTGAGATATTGGTCTCTTTGTCGATCAGATAAGTTGAATTACAGACCATGCGCATACTGGTTAAGAGCTGAAAAATACGCTGCATGTCATAAATGGTCTTATGTTTTTTGTTGATATAGATTGAGAGGGATTGAGCAAAACCGGCATGCATCTCGGCCTGTTCTTGACTCAACTGAATCGGCACCGTAATCTCTGTCAACTCCGGCAACTGCGCCATCACCTCTTTTTTACGCCGGCGAATAACCACCTCATTAAGCCGCTCTTTTAAAGATTGCAGGTTGAAGTAACCAGTAATCTTGTTCTTTTTGCTTTTATCGAAGTAGCAGTGCTGCATCGAAAATTCCCACAATGGGGCGAGCAGTTCGGGATCGACAAAATTCATTACCGAATAGAGATCGATAAGGCGGTTCTCGATCGGCGTTCCGGTGATTACCAGTGCATGTTTACGAGGAATCGACTTGACCGCCGAAGCGGTCTTGGTCTCGTAATTTTTAATCCGCTGAGCCTCATCAAGTACAATCAGATCTGGAGGATAATTTTTTATAACGGTTACATCCCGCAACACCGCTTCATAGTTGGCAATCAGGAAGAATGCATCACTATTTTTATAGAGTTGATAACGCTCTTTTTTATGCCCCTCAATAATCAGAGCTTTTTCTGAGGAAAATTTTTCAATCTCTTTTTTCCACTGATATTTAAGTGAGGCCGGGCAAATCACCAAGGTCTTTTTAAAACCAAAAAGCTCTTTCTTCATGATCGCCACAGTTATCGCCTGCAGGGTTTTTCCAAGCCCCATCTCATCGGCAATAATCACCCCCCGTTTACCCAGCGCAAACTCGACACCCTCTTTCTGGTAGGGAAAGAGTTCCGCTTTGATCAATGAATAGTCCGGCTTAAAACCGACATTGAGCTTACGACACTGAATATCTTCAAAATAGCGCTCGATTTTCAGCCGCACTTCCGGACGAATAAAAATTTTCTTATAATTTTCAGCCTGATTCAGAAAATCAAGAAAACCACTGTAATGTTCGGGCAGGATATAGGCATTATCGGAAAAAAAGGTAGCAACCAGACGCTTAACCTCTGTCGGCATTGCGCTGGTCTGAAAAAAAGTGATGTGATAGTCATTTATAGGATCGCAGTAGATTTCAAGAAAGGGATAATCCTGCTCATTCAGCAGTTTTTTATAAGGCAAATCCTTTTTGATCCTGGCCGTTGCAAAAAGCAGATGTTTACAAGTGCCAAGTTTATTGATTCTAAAATCGGGACAGCTGCAATAACCCAGATTTTTATCAAAATCACGTACGGTTACCTGATAAACCCGATCGGCAGCATTAATCACCTGATGAGTTCCATAAACAGTTTCACCAAGTTTGAGTTTAAAAAATTCCTTTTCGGCCCGCTCTCTACGCTCCTGCAAAACCCTCTCAATCATCTCTGAACGTGTATAGGCATTGCTCTCGAGATCCTCTTCAAGACCGCCATCCATGATTTTTTCATGAATTTTGAGAAGAGCCGCCGCAATATGACTACAGCAGGGGTTAAGAAAACGACAATTGCAGGAGGTTTTCAGCCTCTCTCCCGAGAGATCGACAGTAACCTTGAAATCATCAAAACGATCTTCAACCCGAAAGCTGTAAAGATCATTCTGTACAGCCGTCTCTACACAGAGATCATTCTGCAGAAAATGCCGCCCCCGTTTTTCAATATAATCACTATGAAAATACTCCCTTCGCAACTCATCCAAACCAGGAAAAACACTACCCATAATTGAACTTAACCCCCAATCACCAAAAAAATTATTTCGAAACAGATTGTGCCGTTGCTATTTTTTCACGACCTCTTCTTTCAAGCGTTTCATATGCCCGCGTCCCAAACCTTTGACTTCGTAACCGGCGGCGAAGAAGGTTTTGATCTGGTCATCGCTGAGCATGGCGAAGCAGTCGATGATAACAGCGGGATTGCCGACCATGGCGATTATTTGTTCGGGTTCGAGTTCTCGGTAGGCGTCGTGGCGGACGGCGAGAATGACGGCATCGACGCCTTTGAGAGAGGCTTTCAGGTCTTTGCTGATGCGAATCTCGGAGAGGCTTTCCTGGTTACGGAAAAAGCGGGACCAGGAGTGGCCGGGAGCCGGATAGGTATCTTGTTTTTCGAGTTCCCACCAATGTTTGACGTAAGGGTCATGAACCAGGACTTCGGCCCCCATTTCAGTGAGCTTGCGGACAATCAGTTCAGAGCCGCTGTAGCGGGTGTCGCCGACATCTTCACGATAGGAAGCTCCCAGAACGAGAACCCGGGCGGCGGCGACGATTTTGCTTTGGTTACGAAGACCGTCACGGACAAGACCGGCGACGTGGAGGGCGCGAGTATCGTTGATATCGATCGCCATTGGCGTAATTTTGAAGATATCATCTTCAAAACCCATCAAGGTATGATAAGACCAGACGCCTAACCCCCCATCTTTGGGCAGGCAATAGCCGCCGATACCGGGGCCGGGGAAAATCATATTGGAGTGAGTCGGCCTGACTTTAATGGCTTCGACAATTTTGGGAAGATCGACGCCGTTACGTTCGGCAAAGAGACTCCATTCATGGAGGAAGGCCAGGGTCGTGGCGCGATAGGAGTTTTCGACGATTTTACAGGTTTCACTTTCGATCGGTCGATCCATAACGGTTAAGGGAAATTTTTCGACATTTAAAACATCGGAGAGGAATTTTACGACGCGGTCGCGGGCGGTTTTATTGATACCGCTGCAGACGCGCCAGAAATCACGGATTGAGGCGACATACTCGCGCCCCGGCATAACTCTTTCGTAAGAGTGCGAAAGGAGCGGTTCGTGATTCTGGAGGCCGCGTTCGGCAAAAGCACGTTTGAAAATCGGGTAAGCGACAAATTCGGTAGTGCCGGGAGGAACGGTGGTTTCAATAAGAACCAGGCAATCGGAATTAATACGCGCACCGATAATGCCTAAACTCTCTTCGAGAGCGGCGATATCGGCCCGGCCTTTA
This sequence comes from Pseudomonadota bacterium, assembly GCA_034717935.1. Classification (GTDB taxonomy): domain Bacteria; phylum Desulfobacterota; class Anaeroferrophillalia; order Anaeroferrophillales; family Tharpellaceae; genus Tharpella. Next base: position 5,112 of record JAYEMC010000019.1, read on the forward strand.
CGCACATCGCCAAGACACTCTTTAAGATAATCACACTGAACATCGACAACCACGACATCGGCCAGAGCCAGGGCGTCATAGGAGAAGGTTGCGGTCAAGGTTTTCTTATCACAGACGCAGCGTTCAATCATCGGGGCGACTTCGGGATCTTCGGCTTCAACCGGGGCGATGCCGCGATTAAGATAGTGAATCTTCCAGAAAGAGCGCACCGAAGGGCGCTGCATGCCGATAACAAATTTGCCCGGTTTTCCGGTTTCCCGATCACAGGAGTCGGCGACAACACCGGCCATGACGGCCCCGACAAAACCAACGCCCATAACGACGACAATTTCGTGGCCAAGTTCTTTATGTTCTTTGACCAGGGTTGTGATACGATCATTTTCAGCTTGATAGTCGGCCTCAACAGGCAGGGTAAACTCTTCGCCGGTGGGACTTACGGAGGTAGTTGAAGTGGTCATGGATTTTCCTTTTGGGTTTTGAGGGTGGTTAATTTCAGTTGCTCACAAAATCTCCACTCAGCAGGGCTTTAATCTTTGTAACTATTCAGCGTAAGTAGTGCCTGACCGAAAACCTGATTCTCCGAAGGAAATCGGGGTTGTGTACCCTGAATTTGCGGGTTAGCTAAATAGTTACTAATCTTTTTGAGCATCGCCAAATCATGGCAAAACAACCGATAATAACTGTCGTAAATACAGACTGGATTATATACGCTTTGAAGGGTGTTTGCAACCAGTAAATTGATCAAAAACCGCAACAAAAACTTCACTTCACCCTGGACGTAGTCAATTCTTGATGATGGTGATTCTATTCCAGTAACTTCTTTTGTAACTATTCAGATTAAGTAGTGCGCGACCGAAAACCGCCAATTTCCTCGATTGCTGCGACCAACGGGAGTGCTGGCAGTGCGTTAGGCTCAAATTTTAATCCTCGGAATACTTAATATATGCCTGTGGTTAAAATCTGAGCCTGCCTTGCACTCAAGAAAATTGTCAGGTTTTCGGTCAGGCACTAAGTAGAAAAGCACCGCATACCGATGCATTTCAGCTGAACAATTACCCCCCTTTTATCGGGGGACGGCCCCCATTCCACCTTTTCCAGTTGACAGAACCTAGCAGTTAACGCTAAGGATATACCCTAATAATCATTATCAGGGAACAATGATCATGAAATTTCCATACGGTATATCTGACTTCAAAAAAATAGCGACAAAAGGGTATTTTTATTGTGATAGAACTGATAAAATTCCACTATTGGAACAAGCGGATTCCCAACTATTTATCCGCCCCAGACGCTTCGGCAAAAGTCTGGTTCTCTCAATGTTGGAAAATTATTATGATGTTGCCAAAACCGATCAATTTGATGAAATTTTCGGCCATCTCGCTATCGGCAAAAACCCCACCCCGTTACGAAACTCCTATT
>JAYEMC010000020.1:0-6530 GCA_034717935.1 Pseudomonadota bacterium
TCAGCGGATGGCGTCGGACTGCCTCCGGGATGATTATGAGCAACCAACAGAGCCGCAGCCCGATGCAATAACGCTCGGGTCAGAACTTCACGGGGATAGACAACACTCATATCGACGGTGCCCCGATGCATTATCTCACTGGCAATCAAACGGTGCCGGTTATCAAGAAAGAGTACTAAAAACTGCTCTTCGGAAAGACCTTCAAGCCGAGATCGGCAGAGTTCTCCGATCTGCTCCGGTGAGGTTACGGCTTGGCGTTGACGATCAGGTTGTTCGAGATAGAGAACCAGAAGTTCCCGACATAATTTGAGAAACTGGGCACTTTGCGGGCCCATTCCGGTAATTGTCTGCAAACGATCCAAGGGAGCATCAAGCACCCTTTTAATAGTCTCAAATTTCCGCAACAACTCTTTCGCCAGAGGTTTTACGTCGCGCCTCGGGATAGCATAACCCAAAAGTAGTTCAAGAACCTCATAATCGTGCCAACCAGCCAAGCCCTGCCGGGCAAAACGCCCCTTTAAGCGCTGCCGATGACCGATTTGATCGAGGTTTTCAGGTTTTTCTGATTTTTCTTTGTTTTTGGACATCATTTTTTCAACTATCGGACTTGATTTTTTTTAACCAAGAACATACATTGCAAACTAACAGAAATTTCATAAAACTATCAATATAAATCTCTTACCAAAGGAAATCAAGATCATGAAAATTGCAATTTCAGGTAAAGGAGGGGTCGGCAAAACCACGTTGGCCGGAACTCTGGCCCGGGTCATCGCCTCAGGCGATCACAAAGTACTGGCCATTGATGCCGACCCCGATGCCAATCTCGCCTCAGCTTTAGGTTTCAGCCTCGATGAAGTCAATAAAATCACTCCATTTGCCGAGATGACCGACTTTATTCAAGAACGTACAGGGTCGCAAAAAGGAGCCTACGGCGGCACGTTCAAACTTAATCCCAAAGTCGATGATATCCCCGAACGCTTCAGCCTGAGCCGCGAGAACCTGAAACTTCTGGTTCTCGGCACCATTCCTGAAGGCGGCGGCGGTTGCTACTGCCCGGAGAGCGTAATCCTGAAATTCCTCCTGCGCCATATCTTGGTGCAACTGGATGAAAGTATTATTTTAGACATGGAAGCCGGCCTTGAACATCTGGGGCGCGGAGCGACCAAAGGTATTGATGCTTTTATTGTCGTCGTCGAACCCGGTTCACGCAGCCTGCAAACCGCCCGACAAATAAAAAAACTGGCGGCGGATTTAGGCATCAACCAGGTTTATGTAGTCGGCAACAAGATTTGTAATGAGAGCGACCGGGAGTTTATCAGCAACAATCTTGAAGAGATAAAGGTTCTCGGCTTCCTCGATTACGATCAGGATATCGTTGCCGCCGACCGACGTGATCAAGCCCCGTTTGAGGTTAATCCGAAAATTGTTGAGAACGTTAAAAGCATCTACGCCAATCTACAAAATGAGTTGACGGGGGCTTAACTATAAAAAATCAAGCTCCTCGCTGCTGACACTCCGAACTACAATAATAGCGCCCCGAATCGCGCCAGCCCCCGGCGAGGGCTTCTTTTTCCGGTACATAAAGACCGCAAACAGCACATTTGACCATTTTTTCCCCGCTCCCCGAAGCCTGAGTTCCTCGCATACCGGGCGCACCTCTATCACCAACTCCGTTATCAAGCGATCTCCGACTTTTAAAAAAAAGACGGTAGAAAAAATACCCTAACCCTATCCACAATAAAAATCGAAACACTTTGACTACCTGCTATTCTCTTTTCCAGAACCTGTTTCCGAGCTGCTCTCGGCCCCAATCTGATTTAACAATTTACCCGGCATCTGCAAAAGCCTTATAGGGGTCTTAAAAAACCGCTGAATCATGCCTCCGGCTTTCTGGCCCAAGCCGGAAACCGTCTGCGTCTTAATCTTAATATCATCAAAGGGGCCTTGCACCGTCATTGGAATCACGACAAAAGTTTTTTTATCACCGGTTATGATATAACCGACCACCGGAATCGTGGCAAGCAATTTATCAACCGTCTGTAACGGTTGCACCCCAATATCAAGATCAACCCGATCCTCAACCAGAGAGATAATCCCGTCTCCAAAAAGGTTTAACGCAGACCCCCGCAGAGCAAACTCTTCGACATCCATAATTCCGTCAACAATTATCCCCACTCCTGAAAGTGTCCGGTAAGGCACCCCCTGATCGACACTGAACTTCGGCAGACGTAAAGCCGCAAACTGGGAGAGGTTAAGCAACGAACAGATATTGGAGACCATCGTAAATTTTTTCAAACGACCGTCATAAAAATCAAAATCGAGTTCTCCATTGAGACTCTTTTCCCAACTTTTCAAGGATCGTCCCTGCCATTCAAGATCAAGATTTAAAGATCCGTGCCCGCCCCGCATCGGCAAACCACGATCCGGATTTTTCAGATACTCATTGAAAGTTTCAAAATTGATCTCTTCAAGCTGAAATTCTGCCCGAAAAAAATCATCGGCAAAATGCCATAGAGCAAAAACAGTGAGCTCACCGTCAAAGCTACGACCCGCTATCTTTTTGAAATCAACCCCCGAGGCATCAAGAGAGCAATCACACTCGATCTCATCAATTGTCATCTGTTGCCAACGCAAACGTTGGGCCCGGGCCTTAATCTGAAGATTGTTCCGAGATAACGCTTTTTCCCAAGACAATAGATTTTCGACCCAATCGTCTTTAACTACCGCTACCAGCTCCTCAAGCAGTACAGCTTTAACCTTGCCCTCTTCTTCACTTTGCGACAGGGCACTATCTTCGCTTTTTAGCTCTGTCTGCTGTAAAAGAAGATCCAGATCAAGATCCTGAACTGCGATTTCAAGTTCACCATGTAAACCGGTAAAAGATTGCAATTGACCACTAAGACTAACTTGTGATTCCTGTTTACCCCAACGCCAATCACACTGATTGATCTTAACCTCAGTTTCCAGGCCGCCGGAAACTGAGAAGCTGAAATCATTGAGATAATGCCATGGAGATATCCGGTCAGAATCTTTTTTGCTCTCTTGGGCCAGCGGCAAAACCAATTTTTTGACCACCCCCTCGAGATTAACTTTTAGAGCCGGAAATCCATGAGCTTCTTTAACTTCTATAACCTTTTCAAGAGAAATTATCTCCTCTTCAAGATCAGTATCAGCCGCTACCGGCGGAGATGGAACATCTTTGCCGGCAGCTGAATTGAACAAAGAGAGAAAATCGTCAACGAAAAACTGCTCACCGACAATTTTCCCATTGAGTTCATAGCCCGAACCTTCCCCATTATTGACTAAGCTCCCTTTGAACGTAAGATCCGAATCTCCCCGCTCGACAAACAGACGTTTAAAATCTATACTTTTTTGATCAAAATCAGCCAAACAGTTTAAGTTAGCAAAAGAGATATCCAGCGAAGGCAACTCTAGATCACGCCAATCAAGCTGCATCGTACCTTGCAATTTGAAATCGGAGAAATGTTTTAGGTCAGCATTCAAAGACAACTCCAAGAAAGAGGATCCAGCCTTTGTTCCGGCAAGAGAAAACTCTTCCCCCAACAGGAGGTCAAGATCTTCAGGGTCAAATTCGGGGCAGCGAACGGCCAGCTCAAGATCCAACTCTCGAGCATCATCCTCATCAAGCCAGGCTGCAGGTCCGGGAAGCGAGCCTTGCAACGTCAGGGGCAGAGAAGCCAAATTGCAAGTCGCATTTACTATCGTAAAACGATCGTTGGCAAGCACGAATGAACCCTCTCCTTGAGTAATAGCGAAAGGTAGCCCGGTAAACTCAAGAGCGAGATCACGACCTTTAAAAAATCCTCCCCAAGCAAGTTCAGAGAACCGTAACAAAGGGCCCTGCAATGTCATACCCCCTTGCAACAACCCATCCGAAAAGATCACCGGCAAGGGCTCATTATAAGAGGATTCGGAACCAGTTTGAAAAAAACTATCCAGAGATGACTGCAAGACCTCAAAATCAAGATCAAAATTCCCGGCAATCTTGACTTGCGGATCATGGTAGAGCTTTCGCAAAGAGAGATTCACCGCCTCCCCCTCAAGAGCGCCCCAGGCAAAATCGAGATCTGAAATCTCAAGAAAATCACTTTCGAGAGCTACATCTGCGCTTCCGACGGCAAGCTGCGGCCCGCTATCAAAAAGCCTAAAAGTCAATTTTTTCGCTTGCAATCGGCCACCCATAACTCCGGTCGGGGGATCTTTATCGCCCAACCTGACAACTTGTCGATAGTCTCCTTTCAGGTAGGCATTCTCAACCACACAACGCCCCCCTTTTTGCAGGGATTCATAATAACTCTTCATTTTTTCAGGCATAATTCTCCAGGGAAGAAGATCAGAAATCGCCTGTGGATCAAATTCTAAAATCTCAAGTCCGGCCTCAATCGTACCATCAATACCGCGCCGGGCTTCATACAACAAACAATGCCCTTTAAGCTTTAAACCATCGGCATCAATCACGCATTTCAGCGTCTCGATCGTATTATAACTATCGGCCAGACGAAAATCGTAATCAACCGCAAAACGATTGAATTTAAGTTTTTGACTGAAAACCTGCTGGTAATCAAGCTCGGCCTGATGCAGCACGAGCCGGCCTCCGGATCTGAACAACCCCATCAAACTGCCTTTGTAAGTCGAATCAATATCGAGCCGGCCGCCGATAAAACGCATCGGAACATATTGCTGATAGTAGGGAAAGTAGGTTCCCCCATTCAGGTTTACAGCATTAACCTGACAATCGAGAAACATCTCACCCGGTTTAAGCGGCCACTGCAGAGCCGACAAGTTCCCCTTAATGTTTAAGGATCCATCACCTTTTTCGTCGATGACCCGAGCATCAAGCGTAAAATCAACGGGAACTCCGGCTTTACGCCCTTCCAAATGGAGATCAAGATTTTCCAGGTGAGTAATGACCGGCGATACCGCAAAACAACAATCCGTAAAGACCACAGAACCGTCAATTATCTCCACCAGAACCTGGTTTACATCAGGATCAAAATGCCATGTCTTTAAAAAAATAGCTGATGCTTTTTGAGTACCAGCTCCATTTCGGGATCCGGAAAATTGAGGCGGGATATTTTTAGCGGAGTCTTGCTTAATCTCGGGATTTTTAATGACCATCGGACGCAAAAAACCGGCCATTGGCGAGCCCCCCGCATCAACCTGCAAAGAGAACCGGGGCTGTATCAGAGTCACCCGACTTAAGTGAAGGCGGCGCTGAAACAGGCGGCGAAAATCAAAATTGACAATTGCCGTCGACACTGAAATCTGCTGGGATCCGGATTTATCAAACAGGCGCAGACCATCTACACGAACCCCCGGACCATGCCGAAAAGTCAACGATAACTTACCGAGCGCAACCTCCCCCGAAATCCTTGAGTGCAGATATTCGAGAAGCTGAGGACGAAAGTTGTCGAGATCAATCAGATTCGGCAGGCTGATAAGCAGTAAGAAAAAGAGGAGCAGAAACAGAGCCCCAATTTTTGAAAAAAATTGCCGGCTCCGTTTACGCATTATTTAATTCCGACAATTCGAAATCTCCTGACAAATCCCGTTACAAACAATTTTTCAGTTCATTATCAAACATCAGAAACTATTATCACTGACTAGCAATTTTTTGAAGTTAAAAGTAACTAATCCAGTACTACTCGGGCCAAAGTAAGGGCGCTGACCTTGGCTGCACCAGCACTTTTTAGAACCCTTGCCGCAGCACTCAAGGTTGCACCGGTGGTCAGAACATCGTCACATAACAAAATATTTTTGCCGGCAATCCGATCCGGTTCCGAAACCTGAAAAACATCCGGCCTCAGGTTGAGAGCCCGAGCCTGACGATTCGAGGACGCCTGTTGCGGGGTATCAATATGTTTAATCAATAAGTTGCAAGCCAAAGGTTGCTTGAGAAACATAGAGGTGCATGAGGCGATAAAAAAAGCTTGGTTAAAACCTCGCTTTCGTAAAGCCCGCGGGGAAAGAGGTATCGCCATAATCAGATCGAAAGCCAGGTTTGAAATCTTCTGACCAGGCAAGGATAAATTCAACAAAGCTCTGACAAGCGGAAAAAACTCGTGTCGATTATGATATTTCCAGGCCGGAATAATTTTTTCGAGAGAACCGGCATAGAGATAACCGGAAAAAACCTTCTCGACTCCAAACAGCCGAACCTTATCAAGGTGAGCCTCATAGATCTGCAGATGCTGACGGCAGGCAGGACAAAGATATTTTTCCAGAGATTGCTTACGGGCGGAGCCACTTAAGGGATGGGTGAGAAAAACGGAACAGATCAGACACCGACGCGGGAATAGAATATCCAGTACTGCTCCTGGAAAAGTAGAGATTTCAATCACATATTCCTAAAGCAACAAACTGCTACCAGTCATTGCCGCTGGTTTATCCAGTCCCATGAGTTGCAACAGGGTCGGTGCACTATCGGCCAGCACCCCTCCTTCCCGGAGACGACAAGCCGAAGTATCCCGGCCGAAAATAACCAGCGGGACAAGATTAGTGGAGTGAGC
>JAYEMC010000021.1:0-6523 GCA_034717935.1 Pseudomonadota bacterium
ATGAAGCCGTTAAAGCAACCGGAGCTAACGTTTCGCTGATCTTTGTCCCGCCGCCGTTTGCCGCCGATGCAATTATGGAAGCGACCGATGCCGGTATCGCTCTCGTGATCTGTATCACCGAAGGGATTCCGACGCTTGATATGCTTAAGGTTAAAGCCTTCATGAAAGGTAAAAACACCCGGATGATCGGCCCTAACTGTCCCGGTGTGATTACACCAGACGAAGCTAAAGTCGGCATCATGCCTGGATTTATTCATAAAGCCGGAAGTGTTGGAGTTATCTCCCGCAGCGGTACGCTAACTTATGAAGCGGTCGCCCAGTTGACCGAAAGAGGTCTCGGCCAATCAACCTGTATCGGCATTGGCGGCGATCCCATCATCGGCAGCCAGTTTATCGATCTCCTGGCCCTTTTCGAAGCTGATCCCGATACCGAAGCCGTGGTCATGATTGGTGAAATCGGCGGTAGCGCCGAAGAGGAAGCCGCCCAATTTGTCAGTGATAATATGACCAAACCGGTAATCGGCTTTATCGCCGGCCAGACCGCTCCTCCGGGCCGTCGCATGGGCCATGCCGGAGCCATCATCGCCGGCGGCAAAGGCACCGCCGCCGAAAAAATGGCTGCCATGACCAAAGCCGGCATCCACGTCGTCAAAAGCCCCGCCGACATCGGCAAAGCCGTAGTCGAGGCATTAGGAAAATAAGATAAGATTTGTTCAAATACACGTTTTTCAAAAACCCGGCTTTTCGCCGGGTTAGCTGAGTAGTTACGAGTTTTGTTCGTTTGTTTGTCTCTGAGGGTTTAAAGTTTCAGTAGCTTTGTCGGGCCGGGATAACGCCACGAACACCGCCGCGAGGTTTTTCGACATCACCGCAGCGTCTGGGTATTAGATGGATATGGGTGTGGAAGATTGTTTGTCCGGCATCATGGCCACTATTAAAGCCGACGTTGAAGCCGGAGATTGAAGGGTCTTCGGCCAACAGCTTTTTTCGTATATTTTGGACTAGCTGCCAGATCTCGGTGATCTCTTCAGGTTTTAAATCGAGGGGGTCGGCGATGTGATGATAGGGGATAATCAGGCAATGTTCCGGAGTTACCGGTGCGTTGTCATTAATGACGTAGAACTTTCGGCTGTGGGCGACAATCTCCAGTTTTTCTGGAGAGCAGAAGGGGCATGATGAAAGGGCTTGTTTGTTTTTCATAAAGGTTCCGTCAGGTTTTCGGTCGGCTAATACCTAATCAGGCAGAGCCGGAGCTAAGCCGTCTTTCCGGTGTTCATCCCTTTAAATTGGGAATACCAGTAGCCGCTGAGAATATAGGAGTAGAGCCAGGTGCCAAATAAGATCATGGCGAAAGCCTTGATGATATCAAAGGCGTCTCCCTGAAGGCTGAATCCTGGGACATAGCCGAAAAGAAAAGGTCCGAGATAGAGAAACTTGGCAAATTTGAAGGCTGAAAAAGCGGTTTTCCACATGGGTGCCTTGGCAATTGTGGCCCCGGCAAAGGCGGCAATACATACCGGTGGGGTGATGTTGGAATCTTGAGAGAGCCAGTAGACAATCATATGGGCGGCAATCGGATTTACTCCCAAGTGAGTCAAAGGCGGCACGGCTACAACTGCCGTGATCAGGTAGGCTGCGGTTACCGGAACCCCCATTCCGAGAATCAGTGACGCCAGGGCAATGAGGAGAATGGTCATAAATAGCGACCCTCCGGCCATGGAAATCATGATGTCGGCAAAGGTCAGAACCAGGCCGGTAGAGGTCAGAACCCCAATAATAATGCCGATTACGCCCACAGTGGCCCCGATTTTCAGGCTGCTATCGGTACCATCAATAGCGGCTTCAATAAAACTCCGCCAACCGATTCTGGTCTCCCGGCGAAACCAGCTGATGATAATACAGGTTACCAGTCCGACAATAGCCGAGTATCCGGCCGAATAGCCAAATAGCATGAGCACCGTAATGACCACCAGGGGCATGATGTAAAACCACTCTTTTTTTAAGATTTCACTGGCCTTAACTTCCTGTTTTTCCCCGACGATATTATGCATCTTGGCATGGTAATGAATCATGATAAAAACGCTGAAAAAATACATGATCGCCGGGAAGATGGCCACCAGCATAATTTTAGAATATTGTTGTTTGATGACGTGGTATTTTAACCGGAGATTACTTTGCTGTAAAGTGATGTACTTATTTGATAAGATACATTTTTTGGTCTCTTGATTGAAGCTTTTTTGGTCTCTTGATTGAAGCTTTTTGGGGTAATTGTTCGCATCTATAAAATAATGTATAATTTATAGATAGCGGTCGGCAACTGAAATGTCAACAACAATACTTGTTGGGTTCAGAAAGGGAGTTCAATAAATTCCGGGATCAGGCGGTCATTTTTAAGGTGGAGTTTGGCTAATGATATAGGCCGACCTATGCGTCTCGGACCGGCACTGCCGGGATTGATATAGAGAACGGAGTCGCGCTGAAAACTTTCCGGCCGATGGGTGTGACCAAAGACAACAACCTCAATGCCGGCAGCCTTTGGGTCAAGATCGAGCTGCTCAAGGTCGTGGAGGATGTAAAAGGTGCGTCCCTTGATTGTTCGCAAGTCGTTTTCCGGATATAAGACTTTGCCGTCCATATTGCCGCGGACGGCGTGAACCGGGGCTATAGTGGAAAGTTGGGTGATAATGTTGTCATCGCAGATGTCTCCGGCATGGATGATAGCATGAGATCCTTTAAGGAAGTCAAAAGCATCTTGGCGCAGTAAACCGTGCGTGTCGGAAATCAGGCCGATCGTATATTTATACATGTATAGATCAAATTTTACGAGAAAAGGTTGATGTTGTGGGTTCGGTTTTATTCGAATGTAATAATAACTGCTTTATAACCTGTTGAAACGATAAAGTAAATAGTTCTATGGTGGATATTTTAGTGGATTGATCTTGCAAAGGATAAGAAAAAAAGTTAAGGTATTTGTAGTGCCTGTAAATCACTAATGGTGGGGTAGTAATGGAAAATAATAGACGTATCTTGGCTGTCGATGACGATCAGGGCATCAGAGATGCCTATCGGCAGATTCTCACCTCACCGGTTTTGGCTGATGACGTGCTTCTAAGCAGTGCCTCCCTGTTTGGGGGAAGTGAGTTACTTAAGTCTGAAGGTTTGGTTCAGGGGTATGAGTTAACCTTGACGGATCGGGGAGAAGCAGGGATCGCAGCGGTCAGGGCCGCAATGGCTGACCAAAAGCCCTTTGCTCTGGCTTTTATCGATATGAAGATGTCGGGTATTGATGGTGCGGTCACGGCTAAAGAAATTTGGCAACTTGATCCCGATATAAAAATTGTGATCGTTACTGCTTTCAGTGAATACTCTCCCGATGATATCGTTGCTATTGTCGGCCGTGACGATCTTTTTTATCTCAATAAACCTTTTAACCAAGGCGAGATCAAACAGTTTAGTCGGGCTTTGATGGAACAATGGAATCTCGCTTCGGAACGGGAGAAATTGCGGCTCGAACTTGAAAAGAGTAATCTGAACCTGAATAATCTTACGCAAGTTCTGGAAGATAAGGTACGGGAGCAGTGGCAGTTGCAGGCTGAGCTTGAGGAGAACAACAGGGAATTAGAAGAGCAGATTTTACATCGCAAACAAGTTCAACAAGATCTGATCAAAAGTGAATGGCACTATCGGAAACTGATAGAAAATATTTCCGATATTATTACGATTGTTGATCAGCGAGGAGTTATTTCATACACGAGTCCATCGGTCTACAATATCCTGGGTGTTGCCCCGGAATCTGTTACAGGTCGCAATCTCCGCGACTTTGGCCACCTTGGAGATTTGCCTGATTTTAACATTGAAAGCCTTTATCAGCGCTACGCCGGTGGTGAACCATTTGAGTATCGAGTGACCACCGGCGACGGAGAGCTTCGGATTTTAGAGTCGATTATTCATAAATTTCAAGAGGATGATAAAACGGATCGTTTTATTTTAAGTTCACGAGATGTAACGGTCCGCAAAAAAATTGAGGATGAGGCCCGCAAACTGCAGATGGTAATAGAACAGACACCCAGTAGTGTGGTTGTAACCGATACGCAGGGAACCATTGAATATGTTAATCCCGCTTTTGAGCAAACTACTGGATACAGTTCGGCTGAAGCTATCGGTCTAAATCCTCGGGTGCTGAAATCGGGAGAGACGCCGGAATTAGTTTTTAAGCAGCTTTGGTCAACCATCACCAAGGGAAAAATCTGGCGTGGAGAGTTCATCAATAAAAAGAAAAATGGTGAATTTTATGATGAGAATGTGTTAGTTGTACCGATCAAAAATAGCAAGGATGAAATCACTAATTTTGTTGCCGTCAAAGAGAATATTACTGAGTTGAAAAGAGCGCGTAAACAGGCGGAGAGTGCCAACCAAGCCAAATCCACTTTTCTCTCTCGTATGAGTCATGAGTTGAGAACCCCGCTAAATGCCATCAACGGTTTTTCACAACTGATGTTAAAGAGTAAAAAGAATCCGCTAAATGATAAACAAAAGAATATGACCGAGCAGATTTATGGGGCCGGCAACCACCTTTTACAGCTTATCAACGAGATCCTCGATTTGTCGCGGATCGAGTCGGGCGAATTCTCTCTTGCCTTTGAATCCATAGACCCACAGGTTGTTTTAGATGATTGTCTCGCGTTGACGATGCCGCTGGCCCAGAAACAATCAATTACAATTGAGAACCGATGTGCAAAAAAGAGACTTCCCTGTTTAAAGACTGATTTTACCAGATTTAAGCAGGTTATGCTGAACCTGCTCTCCAATGCGGTCAAATATAATAAGCCGTATGGCTCTGTAATTATTGATGCGAAAACCGATATTCCCGAATTATTACGCTTTGTTATAGAAGACAAAGGTCTCGGAATTCCGGAATCTAAGCAGAAAGATATTTTCACTCCTTTTATGCGGGCCGTGGAAAATCCAGATGAGATCGAGGGCACCGGCATCGGGATGACCATAACCAAACAGTTACTCGAAAAGATGGGTGGTGATATCGGTTTTGAGAGTCGCTTGGGAGAGGGAACTACCTTCTGGTTTACGCTACCGATTGCAGGGGCAGCAGATGAGGTTTCAGTTCCTGAAGAGCCTGATAATTCAGCGAAACTTGAAAACCGTGAAGAACCGTTTTTAACCGCTGCTGCGACTAAACTGAAAAAAGTTCTTTATATCGAAGACAACCCTCTCAATCGACTCTTTATGAAAGAGGCTTTTACCGAATTTGGCGAAAAGTATCAATTGACGCTGGCCGAAAATGGCGAACTTGGTGTAATCGCCGTCAAAAAAGAGCACCCCGATCTGATTCTGATGGATCTCAATCTTCCCGGAATTGACGGATTTCAGGCCTGCCGGCAAATCAAGGCGGATCCTGAAACCGAATTTATTCCGATTATTGCGATCAGTGCCGACGCTATGGAAAAAACCATCAAACGGGCTCATCGAATGGGCTTTTCCGGATATATTTCTAAACCGATTGATGTTTCCCAATTGCGTAAAATCATGACCGAAAACTTGGAAATTTGATTATGGATGCAATATTAACGGATATACATGATGCAAAGATTCTGGTCGTTGATGATAATCCGGCAAATGTTTTACTGCTTGAAGCGGTATTGGAAGAGGAGGATTATGAAAATGTTTTCTCGACTACTGATCCGTTTCAGGTATTGCCTATGTGCCGGGAGCGGTCGTTTGATTTGATTCTGCTAGATATCCGGATGCCGGGAATGTCCGGGATTGAGGTCTTAGAGCAATTAAACTCGATTCTCAAGCATGAATATCTGCCGGTTATTGTCTTGACGGCGCAGACCGACCCTGAAACTAGACGACAGGCTTTGGCGGCCGGAGCCAAAGATTTCATTACCAAGCCGTTTGCAGATTGGGAGGTTTTGCTACGTATTCAAAACACGTTGGAAACCAGGATGTATTATACGCGCCAGGTTGATCGGGCCGATCTTTTGGAAGCCGAAGTTGCAGCTCGTACTGAAGAGATTCGTCAAACCCAGTTAGAGGTCGTTCAACGTTTGGGCTCCGCCGGCGAGTTTCGGGATAATGAAACCGGGGCCCATGTAAGGCGGATGAGCCATGTGTGCAGCTTATTGTCGGAAAAGCTTGGTCATGAAAAAGGTTTTTCGGAACGGCTGCTCTACGCCAGTACCATGCACGATATCGGTAAGATCGGTATTCCTGACGGAATTTTGTTGAAGCCGGGAAAACTCAACTCTGAAGAGTGGCGGATAATGCAGCAACATTCCCAAATCGGGGCTCAGATTATTGGCGATCATCCCTCAAAATTGCTCTCTATGGCTCGGGAAATCGCTCTTTATCATCATGAAAAATGGGACGGCAGCGGCTATCCTCACGCAATTGCCGGAGAAGAGATTCCACTGGTTGCCAGGATTGCCGCGATAAGTGATGTTTTTGATGCCCTGACCTCTGTACGACCTTACAAAAAAGCCTGGTCGGTGGAAGCTGCGGTTGC
>JAYEMC010000022.1:0-6520 GCA_034717935.1 Pseudomonadota bacterium
CGATCCAAGGACTTGCTATCCAGTGGCTGGCCAGCCTTCTGGAACGGGCTTCTCACCCGCTAGAATATACGACCTATGCCCGGCCGCACTGTGTGTCTGTGTGGGTCTGTGGCTAAAAAAGCAGTTACTTAGAAGTTACCTAACAATCTACATAATTGATTTTTTTCTCCATTGCAACCAACAACCAGCAATTTCTGCTGCAACCCGGCCAAAATTATCAGCGCAAAAAAATAGGGCCTAAACGTTGGGCCAGACTTTCGAAATCGGCCCAAAAAGCTTCGTCTTCGAGGCGGTCCCGGAAACAGAATTGGAAAGCTTCATCTTGGGCATCATAATTGCGCTCTCCGGCCAACAGAGATCTGACTTTATCGCGAGCCGCCGCCCGCCCGCTCTCGTCTCCCCCTTTTTCCTGCTCTTTAATCCAGGTTTTATACCAAGGCAGAGAGAGCCCCGGTAAAAATGGCAGGGGCCGCCGCAAACCTTCAAGAAAAAGGGTTAAGAGAAGTTCAAAATCAATCCGGGCCGGGGCGGGCCCGCGTACCGGAAGAACAAGTTGTTCATTTTTTACCAGAGCCTGAAAACGGGTCTCGGTTGCCGGTGAAAAATCATCAACTGTAAAATCTTTCGCAGCGTTGCTCACGGCCCCCGAAAGTTCGAGACCTAGATGCAAAATCATCGACTTCGTGTAATCCTTATCTTTAACCTTACTCCCCGGTCGATAGAGAATCTGTCTGACAATACCATCCTCTCCACTATAAAGGCCGGCAACCTTTATCTCAAGCTCAATTTGGTGACTATCGAGTGACAAGCTGACCGACTCTTGCAAAGAGGGCAGAACCTGCCGACAAAAAGGCCGCAAAAGGGTCGTCATCGCCACTGCGCTTTTAACCTTATCGGCAAAAACCACCCGGCCCGGCAGCATCGGCGGCAGTCTCCCGGCGGCCACCAGCCGTTTTTCCAGTTTGACAATGGTTGCGGGATCATTACGTTCAACCTCTGAACGCTCCATCAACCAAGCAATCATCTCATCATAAAGTTGATAGGAATCAAGGGCATCCAGAGCAAAAGGTTCACTATCGTCAAAACAGTCAATACCCCTGATCTCAGGTATAATATTGAGACGTTCTTGCAGAAAATAGCGGGCCGGATTAGTGTAAAAGAGAACCAGTTCGAAAAGTTCTACCATTTCGGGCAAAACCTGTGGCAATAGTTCTCTCAAAAAGTTCGGCTTCGACTTTTCCCGCCGGTTCAAATCGGCGGCAATTTCAGCTTCCACACAATCGTAGGAAAAAAGAGACTTACCAACTGCTGAGTTTTTGCTGGATGAAAAATATCGTGGGCTGAAAGGCTGCGGTGGATGGTCATAGAGAATAAAATCGCGCAGAGAGAGACTCCCGGCCTCGGCCGGAGGCGCAAAACACCCTTCAATATAGTCGAGCAATTCACTCACCACAACTGACGGCGGGCGCAGGTGATTATCCTGGGGATCGCGCCCGAGATAACTTAAGACAAAAGTTTTGCGAGCCGCCAACAAGGTTTCCAAAAAGAGGTAACAATCTTCATCCCGAGCCGTTCGATCTCCGGCCCGAGGCACGGCGGCAATTAGATCGTATGATGGTGGGCGCCGGCTGCGCGGAAATTCACCATCATTAAGTCCGAGCAGACAGATCATCCTGGCGGGCAGCGCCCGGAGCGGCAAAATTGAAGAAAAGGTAATTCCGCCGGCAAAAAAACCAGCTCCACCCCGGGTCTCGGCCAAACCCTTTTCGAGAACCGCGATCACCGTCTCCGTACTCAAACAACCGTTTTCAGACCCGTCCTGCCGGCTCTCATCCGAAAAACCTCCAGATCCGCTTTCCAGCTGTTGATCAAACGTTTCTAAAGCCTGCTGCAACAAGGCCTGACCGCCTTCGTCAGAGGCCTGCGGCAAAATAAAATCATCAAGCAAGCGCTTAAGCTCCGCGCGCCACCGACTTGCCGGCAAAGCTTTGCACAAACGTTGCCGGGCCGAATTCAACTCCGCCACAAAAGCGGAAAAAGAGCCCAGAACCAGGGCTTCAGAGCCTTCGATACCGGGCAGCGGCATAAAATCACTTTCGCCCTGCGGCCAGATCTCCGTCGCCCCTGAATCGCCCATACCTCTGCCGCTAAGACTATTGCCGGAAAGGCCATAGCCGGCCAAAAGTCGATCCAACCCCCAGGCAAAAGAGTGTTCGGAAAAACCGACACCGACGGTCTCTTGCCGAAAATCACGGTCAAGCCCCCAGTTGACCCCCGCTTTCCGCAACCAATCGGCCAGCATTTCGAGACCCGATTCGCTGACCGAGAAGCGGCGGCAAACCACCTCCTGACTAAACAGATCAAAAACTTCGCTTAAACTATAACGACTTCCGGTCAACCGCAAAAGATCAAACAGAGCTCTGATCACCGGCAATTTAAGGGCTGAGTTTGAACTAGCCAGCGAAACCGCCAGGTGGGGACGCCCGGACAGCGGTCGCCGATGCGCAAAAAGAGCTTCGATATAGGGCTCATAAAGAGCAATATCCGGGGCCATAACCAGGATATCATCAGGCTCTAAGGCCGGATCGCGGTCAAGGGCCGCCAGAATATTATCATAAAGAATTTCGATTTCACGCCGACGCCCATGACAGCGGTGAATCTGCAGTGAGTGATCACCGTTATTTAATTTTACCGGGCTCACCGGAGGTTCTAAAAAGAGGATTTGGCGTTGCAGATGGGCGAGCAGGGTGTCCTCTTCAGGCGTCACAAAATATTCATTGTACTGATCGACCTCCAAAGTCGCGGCCAGATCAAAAAAAGCCCGACCTAAACGGCCCCAGGAAGCCAGTAGAGGGTGCGCAACAGAGGAATCCGACATCTGCGAAACCATCTTGGCGCGATGTTTCCCCCCGCCCGCTTGATATTGATCTCCCCAATACTCGGCACAAGGATTACAATGCAAGAGATGAACCTCGGTCAAACGTGAAAGCCCCTTGAAAAGATCAAAATAGGTAAACGGCAGGGCCGCAAAACCAAAAAGAAAAAGGCGACGGGGCAAGGTGGAACTTAACTCCTTAAGAGAAAACGGAGCCGGTTCAGGGAAAAATTCGGGATAAATAATCTGATTGGCTAGTTCATGCAGGGCTGCAAAATGAACCGATGCTTGCCCCCGGCTTAAACTTTGCCAGAGATCTTTCTGCCAACGCGATGCGGTAAATTGATTAAGCGGATTATCCCCTCGCTCCCAGGCTCGAATCAGCTCCGGTCGAGCCAACAGGTAACGATCAAAGAGATCGGCCAACGCCAGAGCCAGTTGATAACGGGAGAGTTCATCCCCGGTCTTGGTCAGATAGGTATCGAGTTCCGGCACCAAGCCTAAGCCTTGCTCCCCTTCCCGGTCAAGGGCAAAGAAGATTTTCCAGGCCATAACCTCCTGAGCAAAAGGATTAACGGTTATCGTCGGATCAATCCGGCGGCGCAGATCGGCAAAAACCGCTTGATTAAGAAAAGCCTGAGGAAAAGGAAACTCAAGATTTGCCGAAACCCCATTACTTCGCGCCAGATAGAGTTTTAACCAGCGCTCAAGCCCGCGACTCGGAACCACCACAACCTCGGGCGCCAAAACCCCGGTCGACTTTTTCTCAACTAAAAAAGCCGCCAAAACCCGTGCTAACTCTTCCAGACGATTACTGGTATGAATAAAAAAACCGGCCATTATCTTTTCATCCTAAGCCGGCGGAGCCGGAATCAAACAAGTGATTTCAATTAAATTTGAGAACGCCGCAAACTTTACTGCCGTCCCCCATTTCAATCTCATTATCAGGCCACGAATGCAAGATTTTATTCTTGTCAGAGTTACAATCCTCAGGTATAATTGATGGCTATGTAAATATTCGACTACCCACCCATAAAGCTATATCAAATGGTGTCGAACGTCGCTTCGCTTCCCATTACCGGGGTCAGAACTGAAGGTCTGACCCCACATCGAGATAGTTTGAACCAAAGCCGAATATTTACTTTTACGAGTTCATAAACTATTCAAAATAACCCAATTTTCACGATTATGATAAAAAGACTTGTCGCCGGCCTGACAATTTTAAACTACCTGGGATCGTTGCTGTTTATCTTCGGCTTTGCCATGATGGTTCCGGCCCTGGTTCATATTTTCTTCCCGGGGCCTGAGGTCTCGCCTCGTGTCATTGGTGCCTTCATGGTTCCCGGAATAATCATCAGTGCCATAGGCATGCTCATGGCACGACGTTTGCCGGACAAGGTTCCCAACATCCAGGACGGCATGATCATTACGGCTCTGGCCTGGATCATAGTCTCTCTCGCCAGCACCATTCCTCTCTATCTGTTGCTCGATCACACCTTTGTAGATACTTTTTTTGAGGCCACCAGCGGGATTACGGCCTCCGGTCTGACGATCTTTACCGGCCTTGATGAGATGCCGCCGGCGGTGTTGTTCTGGCGCTCATTTACCCAGTGGATCGGCGGCATCGGAATTTTGACTTTTTTTCTGGCCGTCAGTTTTCGCGGCGGCAGCGCTGCCGCAACCCTCTTCAGTGCCGAAAGTCATAAGATTCACAGCAGTCGGCCGGTACCCGGCATCTTTAATACGGTCAAAATCATCTGGATCATCTACGCCACTATGACCGTGGTTGCATTCATCCTCCTCTACCTGAGCGGAATGACCCTTTTTGACGCCATAAATCACACCTTGACTCTGGTTTCAACCGGCGGTTTCTCAACCCATGATGCCTCAATCGCCTATTTCAGCAGTTTTAAATACGGCGCCTTCATTGAATACACGATGATCTTTTTCATGCTCATGGGCGGCACCAATTTTCTGCTTCACTACAAAATCAGCTGCGGCAACTGGCGGGCTCTTTACGAAGATTTCGAGATGCGGCTTTTCTGGTTAATCATCTTCGCATCATTTATTCTGATCGGGGTCGACATCTACATCTCCCACGGCCATAAACTGATCTCGTCATGGTCAACTTTTCACCTCCATTTTCGCACCACCCTTTTCCAGACCATCTCGGTGATCACCAGTACCGGCTATGCCACCCGCAACCTCAACGACCCTTACTATCCAGCTCTGGCTAAACAGGTGTTTCTCATGTTGATGTTTGTCGGCGGCTGTATCGGCTCGACCGCAGGCGGTTTCAAAGTGCTGCGTTTAGGGGTTCTCTGGCAAACCCTAGCCAGCGAGCTTAAACAACTCTCACTACCACCCAAAGCGGTCATCCCTCTGGTTATCCAGGGAAAAATCATCCCCTCAAGAGAGATCAGACGCATCTGCGCTCTGCTTTTTGCCTGGATCGGCCTGATCTGGACCGGAACTTCACTAACCCTGGCCTGCACTGACCTTGATGGATTGCAGGCCCTCTCCGGAATGCTCTCGGCGGTCAGCAATATGGGGCCATTCTTTTTTTCAACCGAGGAACTGGCCGCCTTTCCGGCGTGCATCAAAATCAGCTATATTTTCGGGATGCTGGCCGGACGTCTGGAAGTATTACCAATTTTTGTTCTCTTCGCTCGTCTGGCGAGAAGGTAAATTAATATATAAAGAGAGGAAATAGATCATGTATGTAGTTATTGCCGGAGGCGGCGTCGGTGGGGCCCATGTCGGACAGATGCTGGCCAACCGCAAAGATGATGTAGTTATCATTGAGCAGGACCAAGCCCGCTGTGAAAAATTATATGCCGAAACCGGAATCATAACAATTAATGGTGGGGCCACCGACATTCTCACATTAAAAGAGGCCGGCATCGAAAAAGCTGATGTTGCTATCGGCACCCTTTATCGGGACAGTGACAATCTCGCTTTTTCACTGCTGGCCCACAGTCTCGGTGTCCCTAAAATCATGGCCAAAATGCGTCATCCCGATTACGCTGAAGCCTATCGTTTTGCCGGAGTCTCGACAATCTGCAACATGATTGAACTCTTCCAGAACAAGATAATGATGGAACTCGAAAACCCCAACATCCAGATCATCACCCATTTAAGAGGAGACACCTTGCTGGTTATGGCAAAATATCCCGACAACGGCCCGGTTGACGGAATCAGCATTGTCGATCTCTCACAAATTCATGTTTTTTCGCACGATTGTGTCTTCGCCGGCATCCTTAACGAAAAAACAGGCAAGATAATTATGCCCAGGGGCCATGACAAAGTCTTTCCCGGCGACAAGCTTTTTCTTGTCGTCAACCGTCAGATAATACCGGGGATATCTCATTACTTGCGTGGGTAGGGAGCTGTTTTTTCGTATAAATCAGCTGATTTTTGCTATTTTTGTGACTTTCCCCTTGCAATTTACATCGTAAAGGAGTATAGGCCGCGTGCTTATCCGGTCCGAGTATCGGTCAATGCCCGGCTAACGATAATTTTCAGGCCGGCACGTCGTTACCCTTTGCAGTAAATAATCCATATAGAATATGGTTGAACTGGTCGCCTGCCGTCGCAAGATTGCAGGCGCTCTTTTTTATTACAGGTGTGATTATTGTGGTCATA